>JAZOQQ010000117.1:0-2944 GCA_045656165.1 Acutalibacteraceae bacterium | reverse complement strand
CCCTGACCCTCTGCTTAGAAGGCAGATGCTCTATCCGGCTGAGCTACAGGCGCATACTTTGAGTATGTGGAGCGGGTGATGGGAATCGAACCCACACAACCAGCTTGGAAGGCTGGGGTTCTACCACTGAACTACACCCGCATATCGCTGAATTATGATACCACACCCCACAAACCCTGTCAAGAGTTTTTTTGTGTTTTTTAAGAATTACAGTGTGGGTTCGTCGTGGTCATACAAGGCGGTGTTGATTGTAAACACCGATTGCCTGTTTTCAATGCCGTAAATTAAAATGCTGTCGCGCTTGTTTTTGGCGTATAGCGGTGCAAAACCAACTGCTTTGAGCAGAGTTTGCGTGGATTCCAGCGATAACGCCATCCCGATACACAACGCGATCAGTTTATCGCGCGATGGCTTACGGGAGCCGGCAAATAACTGGTAACCGTAAATATCGTTGATCTCTGCGCGGCGCAGTACTTCCGATTTTGCGAGTCCCGATGCGGCAAGCGCGGTTTCCAGTTGTGCGCTGACGGTGGTGTCAACCAGATGTTCCCCGTTTTCCGCCAAATACCCGTCCAGGCTGTCGGCGGTTTTGAGTTGCTCTAAAAGCTCATTTGTTTCTTTCGCCATATTTTTCACTTCCCTTTCTCAGTGTAACATGGTATACTGAATTTGACAAGGGTGTGATTGGTGTGCAATGGTTGGACGGCGTTTTGCAAACTGAATACGGCGTGGTCGGCGTTTTGCGCGATTCCGAAAAGATTACCATTCGCCGCTTACGCCACAAGCAACACGGCCGCGATCTCGTTTGTCTTTCCTTTGAGGGAGACGGCGCGATTTATCGGCAATTACAGGCGGTGCGTCACGAACATTTACCGCGTGTTTACAGTGTCAGCGAAGATAACGGACGGTGTTTGGTACTGGAGGAATTTATTGACGGCATCACCGTTGCCGACGTGCTGAAAAACGGCGTGTATACCGCCGACGGTGTATGCATTATCATGCGCGCGGTGTGTGACGCGGTGGGGTACTTGCACCGTATCGGGATCGTGCATCGGGATATTAAACCCGAAAACGTGATGGTAACGTCGGCGGGACGGGTGGTACTGATGGATTTTGATGCCGCCCGTCAGCATAAACCGTCGGCTTCGCGCGATACGGTGGTGGTCGGTACGGCGGGGTACGCCGCACCGGAACAGTTTGGCGTTACCCAGACTGACGGTCGCGCCGATATCTTCGCGATGGGCGTGATGATCAATGTCATGCTCACCGGCGAGCATCCCACCAAGCGCACCGCCGGCGGTCACCTTGGCCGTGTGGTGGAAAAATGTACCCGCCTCGACCCCAACAAACGCTACCGCGACGTGTGGGAACTGAAGAAACAATTGCGATGACCAACTAAGCAGTCTGCTAAGTACAAACAAACCCCGACAAACTATACTGTTTGTCGGGGTGTTTTTATGTGCGAAACCAAAAAAACCGATCTGTTTGAGGAAAAACCGGATAAACCGTTTGAGGTTATTTCGCCCGATCGGCCGGTGCCTTCTGATGATCCAGCGCATACTCACAGCACTGAACGACCAGTTGATTAAACGAAATATCGTTGGCATCCGCTACCGTTTGCAGCCGCTCGATCAGCGTATCCGGCATGCGAATGGTTTTGTTGGAATTTTGCGCTTTTTTTACGGTAAACACAATCCTCACCTCACGGTTTTATTGTATGCCATTTCGGCACGGGATTAAACAAGTAAAATTGCAAGTAAAATATTCTTGCAAAAAACTGCTTGGCGTGGTATACTCAAATCAAATACGACAAAAGTCGACAAGGGGGAAGATCAATGGAAAACAATGAAATCCTGCAGGAGACGGAGCAGCAGACGGTAGAGCAACCGGTGGAACAGACGGCGTATCCTCAACCGGAAGCACAACCGGTAAAAAAGAAAAGACTTGGTTTGATTATCGGTGTCGTGGCAGCAGTTGCTGTGTTGGCGGTAGTTGCGGTACTTTTCTTGTTCACGGGCGGTCCGTCGATTAACGAATTGGTGGCCGGCAACCGGTACGAGACGTATGTCAAAGGCGAAACCGGATGGGTCTGTGTAACGCTGTCGTTTGACGAGTTGGGTGAGAATTACATCATCGATCGTTGCTTGTACACCGATAACGAAACCAGTGGCGAGTTGTCGCGCACCTCTGCAACAATTGCTTGCGCGTTTGAGGAAACCGAGGATGGCGTGTACGTAACCGACGATTACAAAGTCACGGTGAGCGAGGATCAGATTGTGTCGTTTGTC
This sequence comes from Acutalibacteraceae bacterium, assembly GCA_045656165.1. Lineage (GTDB taxonomy): Bacteria > Bacillota > Clostridia > Oscillospirales > Acutalibacteraceae > RGIG3009. The sequence goes on along the minus strand of JAZOQQ010000117.1, from coordinate 656 downwards.
CAAATGCTGACTAGCAGCGAGGTAGAGTATACGCAGGTGGAGGAATCACAGGTAAATGAATATCTGGAGAATCAGGCGATTGAGATCTTCTCGAATTATCGTGTGTATTCCTACTCCAACAAGACTTATGGTGATGTGATTCCGCTGGTGGTGGACGATTACCGGCTGGTGTGCACGCCGGTCAGCGATACCCAATACCGTATTACGGTGACCGGCGCGTACTATCCCAACAAGGCGGAAATGGACTATGTACAGGATGGCGGTAAGTATACCTGCTTGGTGGATATCGAAACCAAAGAAGGTAAGATCGAAGAGAACGTGGGTATCGGTGATGCGATGCGCCTGTACGTCGTGTTGACGACTTGGTGATTTTGCAGAATCGAAAGGACGATGGCGTAATGAAACAACTGACAAAAGGGAAACGCTTTTACAGAGCACTGGCACTGGTGGCGGTGATGGCGTTGATGCTTTGTCTGTGCGGTTGCTTTTTCATGGACGAGAGCGAGTCCGGTGTTTTGGATGAAGAAACCGGCACTATCAAGGCCGATACATGGTATTCCACCGAGATTCTCGCCGGTTTGAATTTCTATAACTGCGTGATCTCAGATGCATTCCCGCGCAGCAGCGGTGGTATCTTTGCAACGTATTTTCCAATC
>JAZOQQ010000116.1:0-19537 GCA_045656165.1 Acutalibacteraceae bacterium | reverse complement strand
GGCTTTGTGGTATGAGGACATGCTGTTACCCATGAAGGTATACAACATATGACCGCTGACGGTCAAATAATAGGTGTGGAACGGCTCTTGGCTGTCCATATAATTCGCCGCCGTGGCTTTTGCCATCAGATAATCGGAGTTCGGCCAACGCGTCTTGGTTTTGGTGTTTTCACCGTAGTATTCGCGGTAATCCAGTGTTAAGCCATTGCCGATACCCTGATAGTTGTACCCCAGGTTCGGGTGGGACTTGTGTCGGCTGTAATAGGTATACGTGTGATTGTGATATGCCTGTGTGTTATATCCCTGCTTTTTAAGTAAATTGCCAAGCGAGAAATACATGTTGCGATCGGCGGAGTATTCCATGCTGTGCACACCGGTGGCCGGCATTAAACCGAGCAAACTGGTATACTCACCGTCCGACGTTGACACACCCCAGCCCGGCGTGTAGTAGTTCGTACACTGAATACCCTCGTGCGAAAGTTTATACAGCGTAGGAGTCAGTTCCTTACTGACCGCGTATGGTGAGAAACCCTCCGCTACGATGAAAATGAGGTTTTTACCTTTAAACTTACCGGTATATTCGTTTTTCTTGGTAGGTTGCACCTCGGCAAAATACTGGTGCATTTGTTTATATTTATTATTCGTTTCCTTTTCGGCAAGGGCATTAAAATCCAACGACGAGATCACGTTGTCACCATATACCACCGGCTGAGTATCGGGCTTGTTCTGCGGCTCGGTCGGCAGCGATGCCGCACCGCCATCGTCTTCAATCTCGGTGCCGAAAATCAAGTATTTCACATCCAGCCGCTCTGCCGTAATCAATCCGAACGCGGATGCCGCGTCATTGACGGTGGCGTTTTTGGTGTATAACTTGCGCGGCGTGGGGAAACACAAGGTCAACAGTACCGCCGTTATATGCACCGCCGCCAACGCAATAAACGTTACAATCTTTGCTTTGGGGCGCACACGCACGATCGGCAACAGGCGCCGTCCGAGTAAGCAATAGAAAGCAAGCGGAACCCACATTAAAATCAGCGCAAACAAGTTACGCCAAATGGATAACAGCGTATCCCGCCAAAATTGCAAAACTTGACCGACGCGACCAACGGAATATACCATAAAGAAATTACCGTCAAACACGCCCGCATACACGATCTGTGCGCAGAAGATCAAACTGATTGCTGCCAACAAGCCGATCGTAATACGACGATTCCATTTTTCATTAAAAAATGAAGTCAGCAGATAGAACAGTAACGCTGCCGCTATGGTAAACAACGGCATTATAAGCAGTCCAACGCCGAAAAATGACTTGTCGGTAAATGCACGAAACAGCATTTCCAGCCACAAAAGCGCTATAGCCCAAAACAAAGGCAGACGCGCAAACGGTGGGACGGAGATCCGCTTTCTCACGCCGATCACTCCTTTGAAAAAAATTGTCTAAACTTGTCGATTATTAGTGTATCACAAAGCCCGGTGTGCCGCAATGGGTTTTTGCGAAAATTTCACAACATATTTTAAGCCGCTTCCCATGTTGACGGCGGCACGAAATTGCTTTATAATAAATTCAAAGACTGTTCATATCCCAACCCGAAAAATCTGATAAACTGTAAGAAAAAGGAGGAGTTGCTCGTGGATCCCATTAAAATCATGGTCGTTGACGACGACAATAATATCGGCGAACTGCTGCGCCTGTATCTCAGCAAAGAGGGTTACGCACCCGTCGTACTGACCGACGGCGAAGAGGCGGTCAATCGTTTTGACAGCGAACAACCCGACCTGATTCTGTTAGATATTATGATGCCGCGTTTGGACGGCTGGCAGGTTTGCCGTAAAATTCGTAAAAAGTCAAATTGCCCCATCATCATGCTCACCGCCAAAGGTGAACTGTTTGATAAGGTATTGGGGTTAGAACTTGGTGCCGACGATTATATCGTCAAACCCTTTGAAGCCAAAGAAGTCATAGCCCGCATTAAAGCGGTGTTGCGCCGTTGCGGCACAACCGAAAAAGAAAAAACGAAAGACGTTTCCTTTGATAAATTATACATCAACATGGAAAACTATGAATTGCGTGTAGACGGCAAACAAGTGGATACCCCACCAAAAGAAATGGAACTCATTTATCATCTTGCCAGCAACCCCAATCGTGTGTATACGCGTGACCAACTGTTAGATGAGGTATGGGGCTTTGAATACTACGGTGACAGCCGCACAGTCGACGTACACGTAAAACGTCTGCGTGAAAAACTGGATGGCATTTCAGAAGAGTGGACGCTCAAGACGGTGTGGGGCGTCGGCTATAAATTCGAGGTTAAAAAATAACATGTTTAAGAGTATTTTTGCCAAATACTTTTCGGTCACGGCGGTGTTGATCACGCTGTCGTTCATATTGCTGTCGGTGTTACAAATGTTATTGGCACGGCAATATTGGCTGACCCAAAAAGAAGTCATGCTCGCAGAGCACGCACAAAACATCAGTGGATATGTTGCCGTCAACTCGTTTGAAGTATTCCCCGGTGAATATTTTATTCCCTCATCCCTGACCCCCACGCTGGAACGCTTGGCGGAATCCTTTAATGGAACGGCACTGGTCACCGACACGTCGTTTCGCGTCATCATGTGTTCCGAAAACCGACAATGCGATCACCCCGATCAAACGATCACCGATCCCACGTTACGTTCACAAATGAAAAACGCACCGTTTTTTGCGGTCAGCCGCGTCAACAATTTCTTTGAACAATCACAGTATTGCTCGGGCACGCCCGTGATCAAAGACGGAACACAGATCGGCTACGTGCTGGTTACCACTTCCGCGCAGGAACTGTTCAATTATATGTGGGATAACACGCAAACCTTTGCCATTTCCGGTATTGCCATTTTGGTTATCGCCTTTGTGGTGCTGTATCTGATCACCTATAATCAGGCGCGCCCCTTGCGCGAAATGGCGGCTGCGACCCGTCATTTCAGCCAAGGTGATTTTTCCTACCGTATCCGCGTACGTGGCAAAGACGAAGTGGCGGAACTCGCTGCCGCGCTCAACGGTATGGCGGTATCGCTGTCATCACTTGAAGATATGCGCCGCAGTTTCGTGGGCAACGTTTCACACGAACTGCGCACCCCCATGACCACCATTTCCGGTTTCATCGACGGTATGTTGGACGGTACCATCCCACCGGAACGGCAACCCGAATATTTGGCGATCGTGTCTGACGAAACCAAACGCCTCTCGCGGTTGGTGCAATCCATGCTGGATCTGTCGCGTATCGACAGCGGCCAACTTAAACCCAATCCCATTTCCTTTGACCTCACTGCCGCCACCTGCAGTACGTTGTTACTGTTTGAAAAACGCATTGAGGAAAAAGATTTGCGCATTGAGGGACTGGATCTGTGTGACCCGCATTTTGTAACGGCGGACTACGATCTCATACAACAAGTCGTGTATAATCTCATTGACAATGCCGTAAAATTTACCGAGCAAGGCGGCTATATCCGTTTTGCCATCCACCGTCAAGACGACCGCACGTATTTTACGTTGCGCAACAGCGGCGACGGTATCCCTTCTACTGAAATGCCCTTTATTTTTGAGCGGTTTTACAAAAGCGACCGCTCGCGCAGTTTGGATAAAAGCGGTACCGGTCTCGGCTTGTATTTAACCAAGACCCTCATCAACTTGCACGGCGGCGAAATTTCGGTTGCTTCCCGCGAGCAGGAATACTGCGAATTTTCCTTTTATTTGCCGGATACGCAAAAAAATGCGTAGTTGTTCAACAAATGAACACAATTATATGGTATATTATGACGCGAAAGGCGTGATACGATTATGAACGAATGGAATAACTTCCCACCTGAATCGGGAGAACCAAACGAACCTCAAAACACGGCACCGGAGCAAACACCGCAGCCGCCGGTCACTCCGCCGCCATACGATCCGTACGGTTGGAACGCGGGACCTTCTTATCAGCCTCCCGTGAAAAAGAAGAAAAACGGTACGGCGATTGCCTTGATCATCATCGGCTCGCTGTCGGCGGTCGCCATTTTGGTGCTGTCGCTTCTGCTGTCGATGGCGCTCGGCAATGGCGGAATCAAACTGCCGGACTTTATGAACACCGAGCAAACGCCGACCGACTCCGCCGATACAAACCGTCCTACCATTCAAATCACCGAATTGGATGAGGATGCGCAGGGATTATCCACCACGGAAATCGTAGACCGCAACTTAAACAGTACGGTTCTGCTCACCATGTACACCAACGGGTCCCTCACCGGCTTCCCGTTCGGTCAGACAGGCGAAACCGAAGCCGGCTACGCCAGCGGCATCGTCATGTCGAAAGACGGCTATATCATCACCAACTGGCATTGCGTTGTCAACGAATCCACCGGCAAAGAATTTCCGCGTATTGATGTAGAACTGTACGACGGTACGGTTTACGAAAACGCCGACATCATCGGCTACGATTCGTCGACCGACTTAGCGGTCATCAAAGTACAAGCAACCAACTTGCAACCCGCCGAATTTGGCGATTCTACGCAACTGAAAATCGGCAACAAAGTCGTGGCACTCGGCAACGCAGGCGGCCTCAGTTGGTCCGCCACGCAAGGCATCGTATCAGGGCTTGCGCGTGACGTTTATGAAGACACCGGTTACGCCATTAAATGTCTGCAAATTGATGCGGCCATCAACCCCGGCAATTCGGGCGGTCCGTTGTTTAACGCCGCAGGTCAGGTCATTGCCGTCAACTCCGCCAAGATCGTCGCCGACGGGTATGAGGGTATTGGCTTTGCCATTCCGATCAACGAGGCCAAAGCCATCATCGACGATATTATGAAAACCGGTTATGTCACCGGCCGCGTATCGCTGGGCATCACGGGTCAAACGTATTCCGATGCGTACTATCAGGGTTTCCTTATCGTATCCATTGAACCCGGCTCCGCCTTGGAAAAGACCGATGCACGCAAGGGCGATCTCATTACCGCTGTTGACGGTGTAGCCGTGAAAAGCTACGCAGAGCTTCGCTCAGAACTCGCCAAACACGAAGTTGGCGATACCGTCACACTCACGCTGTTGCGTTCAAGTGATCGTAAAGTTTCAGAATTCACCGTTACCGCCAAACTCGGTGAAGCCAAACAATAATGCTGCGGGTCTTGTCGTTTGACAAGACCCGATTTTTTTAGTAAAAAACCTTGCACGGATATCGCCTTTGTGCTATACTCGTGTGTGATAGTTGAATATAAGGAGATTATAGTATGTCCGGACATTCCAAATGGAACAATATCAAACGTAAAAAAGAAAAGACCGACGGCCAAAAGGCCAAGATCTTCACAAAAATGGGTCGTGAGATCGCGGTTGCCGTTAAAGAAGGCGGCAGTGCCGACCCCGCTTCCAACTCCAAACTTAAGGATGCCATCGCCAAAGCCAAGGCCAACAACGTACCCAACGATAACATCGACCGTATCATCAAAAAAGCCGCCGGCGAAGGCAACGCCGATAACTACGAAGCCCTGCGCTACGAAGGTTACGGTCCGTGCGGTATCGCCGTGATCGTCGAAACGCTGACCGATAACCGTAACCGTACTGCCGCAGACGTTCGCCATTATTTTGATAAATTTGGCGGCAACCTCGGTCAAACGGGTTGCGTGAGTTTCATGTTTAACCAAAAAGGTGTCCTTGCCATTGAAGCCGAAGGTTTGGATGAAGACAAAGTCATGGAGGATGCGCTGGAAGCAGGCGCTTCCGACTTTGCCGCCGATGGCGACGTGTTTGAGATCACCACCGAACCCGACGACTTCTCCGCCGTGCGCGACGATCTGGAAGCCAAGGGCTATGCATTTGTATCCGCTGAAGTGGAAATGGTGCCGGATGTCTACAGCGCCATCACCGACGAAGAAGCGGCGGTAAAAATGGAAAAACTGTTGGATGCGCTTGTGGGCAACGACGACGTGCAAAACGTCTGGCACAACTGGGAACGCCCTGACGAAGATTAAAAAAGAAAGGCGATGGCGGATATCCCCATCGCCTTTTTCACATTTAAGGAGCATGCTGTATGAATCTGCCTTTTGTCCGTGAATTTCTAAAGCGCACACAATTTCCAACCGAGGCCGCGCAGTTTGTGGAAACGCTGGTCACGCGACTCGGCGACACCTTAGACGAACCGGTTCAGCGCTATTTGGCCGAGCACGATCACGTCAAACTGACCCCTGCTGTTGAGGAACTGGCAACTCGTTTCGATTATTCACCACACAGCATTTGGCTGGCAATTCTGATTGTTGCGGCGAAATCGGCGATGCCGCTCTACCGAAACGAAACATACTTTTGGAACACCTTTGAAGACCTGCGTTGCAAAGCCAAGGAATGCATGACCATGTACGGCGTCTGGGGGGTATTCGTGCCGGTTTGGTATCCCCGCTTCTATGAAAAAGACGGTATCGTCAGACTCGGTCGCCTGCAATACGAAACGCGTCCGTGGTATCACGCAGAGCCGGTTATTTACGGCGACACCGTCATTCGCCACGGCGATCCGGCGCTGTTTTTGCATATCCCGTCAGACGGCGGTCCGTTTGACCGCGAAACACGTTTAGCATCCTATCGCGAAGCGGTAGCGTACTTTGAGCGACCGTTGTTGTGCATCTGCAATTCTTGGCTGCTCTATCCCCCCTACGACGCGATCTTTGCCCCCACGTCCAACATTGCAGACTTCCGACGCGAATTTTCACTCTTCCGCACCGAAGAGATCAATCGTTGCACGCTGTGGAACGTCATCGGCCCGACCTACAACCAAGACCCCTCCGTTTGGCCCGAAACTTCCTCGTTGCAACGCGCCTTAAAAACCTACGCCCAAAACGGCGGCACGTTCGGCGCCGCCTGCGGTATCTTATCTTGCGACGGTACTACCATCTTTACCAAAAACGAATAAACAAGGCGGTGAGCACTGCTCACCGCCTCTTGTTATATATGTCGCTTTATTATGTCGTACAACCGTCCGGACGGAAGACCCATCACGGTGTAAAAATCACCGTGAATACCGCGGATAAACCGCGCTCCCTTGCCTTGAATGGCGTACGCGCCGGCTTTATCCATCGGTTCTTTGGTTGCCACGTACGCCGCAATTTCCTCGTCTTCCATCGGCATAAAGGTGACGGCGGCGCTGTCGGCAAAGCCCTCGCTGTCGGCGCCGTCACAGATCCATACCGCCGTGATAACACGGTGTTCACGGCCCGATAAGCGGCGCAGCATCGCCACCGCATCCGCCTCATCGGTCGGCTTGCCTAAGATGGTATCCTCTACCACTACCGCCGTATCCGCGCCGATCACTACCGCATCGGGGTGTGATGCGGCGATTTCTTCCGCCTTGCCTCGCGCCACGCGCAACACGGCATCCTCCGCCGACAAGGTCGGGTCGGGCGGCAATTCACCGGAAGCGGGCATCACCGTGTAGCAAAGCCCCAACAAATCGCATATTTCGCGGCGGCGCGGTGACGCCGACGCTAAAATGATGTCACGCATCGCAAAATCTCCTCGTATTCCTCTTCGCTTAACAACACGTTAAGCACTTCGATCAGACGGTTGGCGGACAATTGCCGCGGCAACCCAAGTCGTTGTAACATCGCCGTTCGCCGCGCCGCGCTGTTGGTTCCGCCCGATAACCCATCGGCATATAACCGTTGCTTTGTCAGATAGGGCGCGGAACGTGCCGCATCTTCACCAATCGGCGTAACACCTGCTCGCCGTAAAGCCGCCAACACGATCTCGCCGTCAACACCCTCCACACCGAGCAAGCCCTCCTTGGAGGGCTTTTCTTTGCGCCGTTCTTTTCCCGTGATCTCGGGAACATAGGCATGCTTGACCTGTTCACGCGGCAAGGCGCCGCTGATGCGGTCGCGAATCACAAATCCCGCCGAATCGCTGTCGGTCAGCACGATCAACCCTTGCGCTTGGGCTAACCGACGAAGCAGTTCCATCTTATCGGGATCTCTGAAAATACCGAAACCATCCGTTTGCACCACGGTGGCCTCAACCACGCTGTGTAAACGAATGGCATCGTATTTCCCCTCTACCACGATCGCTTCGCGAATGGCAGTTTTCATTCCGGTTTCCCCAACTTGGCCGTCACGATCAGTTTCGCGGCGACTTCTTCCAAAACTGTGCGCTTATCCGCCGACGACGATTTGAGACGGCGATCGGCCTGCGCCAAAATCTCCAAACTTTCGCGCAATGCCTCCAACGACATTTTACTGCAATCGCGCGCCGCGTATTTTAGGCGGAACGCCTTGCCCTTATAATCAAACTCTTCCACCAGCGTTTCTACCTGACGGCCGCCGATCGCTGCCACTTTGGCGCGATACATGTCGGTATACGCACCCGACAGCGCACCCAACATGGCAAGCGGTTCTGCTTTGCAGGCAAACAAACGGTGTAAAATGGTATACGCTTTCTCATAATGGTTTTGCAAAATGGCATTCGACAGTTCATACGCCTGCGCGTTTAAATTTTTGGTAGCCACCTGTTCTAAGATCTCCGGCGTGATTTCGCCGTTTCCTGCCAAGGCACACAACTTGTCCAATTCGTTGAGCAACAGGTTTAAATCGTTACCGCTTTGCTCTACCAACCGTTTGGCTGTTTCGGTTTTCATCAGGGCGCCGCGACGACCCGCACCGGCGCACAAAATGCGCGCGATCTCGTCGTTGGATTTACGCGGAAAAGACACCGTCATACCGCCATTTTGATCAATAGCATCGGCAAATTGCTTCCACTTGGCATTGAGCTTACCGTCAGACAACAGCGTCGTCATCCAAAAAATCAGCACCGTGTCCTCGGACGGATCGGTCACCAGCGCCATCGCACGATCAAACAGCGCCGCAGCGGTCACGTCACAGTTGCTTACCGTCACGCATTTTTTATCCGCCATCAACGGCATGGATTCCGCCGCCGCTTCGATCGCATCAAACGAACAATCCTGCCCATCAAAACGCTGAAAATTAAATACACTGAGTTCATCATCCTGACGTACACCGGATTTGCGCACCAGTTGCTCCATGTAATGCACGGTCAAATAACTTTCTTCTCCGTATAACAGGTATACCGGTTTGACCTCTTCGGTTTTCAGATGCAGTTTTAAATCCTGTTCCGTAAACGCCATGATTACCCACTCCTTAACCATTCTCCGTTCGCCCACGTGAGCGACGGTTGTGCGCTATCCAGCGCACCGAACCCCTCGTTTGTCCAAACCCACCCGATCGGCTGACCGGCGATAAACACCGCATCCGCCTGCGCAGTCGGTTCGGGTATTGACCACGGCACAAACAGCAACCGTTGTCCGTTCCATTGTAATAGCAACTGCCCGTCTTGTAACCCCGCTGTTATTTCGTTACCTAACGTCACACGCGCTTGATTGAGCAACTGCGCCCCACTCGGCGCATTTTCGGGCATACGACGGTAAAAGAACAGCGTATCGTCAGAAAGATACGTCGACAGTTCAAGCGGCAGATACGAAACCGTCGGCTCGCTGCCGCCGACGACAAACACCGCATCTAACAGCGTCACGCCCCGGTTTTGCAACATGTTGCGCGCTTGATACAATGTGTCGTGGCTTTCGGGCGCGATCACCAGCACACAATTGCCGCGATATTGCAGAGAAACCGCCAATTCCCTATTGGTAACCACACGCACCCGTAAGTGATCATATCGTACACCGCGGCTGACAAGCATCGACAAACATAGTGTCAGCACACACAATCCTGCCAGCAATTGACAACCATGCCGCGACAGTACACGGCGCCCGATTAACAGCACCAAGTATGTTCCTATCAACCATAATACCAAATAATCGGCACGGATAGCAACCGTTGACAAGGAAAAAGATGAAATTTTTTGACTGATCATCAGTAAATAGCGTGCCAACACGCCGGCGATCCATAAAAACGGTTCCGCAATCAGCGTCAAATGCAATACCGATAACAGCGCGGCCAGCCAGCCGCTTATCAAAACACCTTCTGCCGCAACCGTCGTCAACAAATTGCTCGGCACCGACATCAACGACACTCGGCCGAAATACAGCACCGTAATCGGCAACGTCGCCACTGTTGCCGCAAGCGAAACCGCCACCGTAGCGGCAATATCTTTGCGAATTTTGACCAATCGTTTGAGTTCCCGCTTGCCGAGTAACAACATCGTCAACGGTTTTGACCAAAACAGCAGTCCGAGCGTGGCGGCAAACGACAGCAACAACCCGGCATCGTATGCCGCGGTCGGATCGGCGATCAACAACAAGATCAGCGCCAATCCCAACGAGTTAAGCGAATCGGCACGCCGCCGCAAACACGTTCCCAACATCACAACGGTACACAGCACACCGGCACGCACCACCGACGGCGTAAAACCGATCAGCGCCACAAACAGCAACGCCAAAACGGCACCGATCACCGCCCGCCAAACACGTGGTAGGCGCAACCGCTTGAGAACCGCCAACAGCCCATATAACAGCACGGTCAAATGTAACCCTGAGACCGCAAATAAATGCGAAACACCGCAATCGCGAAAAGCGGAAGTTGCTTGTGCGGACAAGCCGCCGTCTTCACCGAAACAGATCCCGTGTACCACCGCACCCGCTTCACCGCTCAAACGACGGCTAATGGTGTTCATCAGCGCGGTTTTTGCACGGTAAAATACATCGGTCCACGGCGCATCACCTTGGGTCTGTTCTTGTGGGAATGACTTATCGTCGGTCGGTTTAGCATATACCCATACGCCACTCGCGCGGCGCATAAATGCTGCCACCGCCGTATCCGACGGATAGGGTGACAGCGTAAACGTATCCGTTATCACGTCGTAACGTGATAATTCAACGTCACCGTTTACAAACAAGTGAAACGACGTCCCGCGCGGCAAATCACCACTTACGACCTCCAACACGATCGTATCGGCCACGTCGACAACCCGCGCTTGTACCGACACCGGTTTACCGTAACCGGCTTCCACAGGCGCTATCCGCGTGTGGTATGACACTTCAAAAGCCAGCAGCGCCGCACAACAAGCGATTAACACCAAGACGATCGCCCGTATCCGCCGAAGCGGTCGGATCACCACCGCCGCGAGCAACAGCAAAACAGCAGTTACGATTCCCCCACAGCGCACGGTATCCGTTAACCATGGGCACAGAAGCAATACCACCAACAACGTGATGCCGATACACCAACATGGGCGCAAGACTTCGCGCGTCATGATTTCTTTTTAGCATACTCCTTCATACGTTGTTCTTTCGACAAAATGCGCTTACGCAGACGAATGCTTTCGGGCGTCACTTCCACCAACTCATCATCGTTGATAAACTCCAATGACTGTTCAAGCGAAAGAATTGTGGGCGGCGTTAAGCGCAACGCTTCATCCGATCCGGCAGCGCGCATATTCGTCACGTGCTTTTTCTTACAAACATTCACGGCAATATCGTCACTCTTCGGCGACTGCCCAATGATCATGCCCTCATATACCGGCACCGACGGACCGACAAACAACGTGCCGCGATCCTGTGCGTTATACAACCCATAACTGCTGGTCTCACCCGCTTCAAACACCACAAGCGAACCTTGTACACGCTGCGGAATATCGCCTTTATACGGCTCATAGCCGTCAAACACGCTGTTCATGATACCGTTACCATTGGTGTCGGTCAAGAATTGTTGGCGATACCCCATCAAGCCGCGCGACGGAATGCGGAATTCCAAATGACTTGAGCCGGTGTCACGCGTGCCCATGTTGAGCAGTTCCGCTTTACGCGAACCGAGTTTTTCCATAACCGCGCCGACGTAATGTTCCGGCACCTCAATCATCAACAACTCCATCGGTTCCAGCAAACCGCCATTGGCATCGTGCTTATAGATGACCTGTGGACGGCTGACCGCAAACTCATAGCCCTGACGACGCATCGTTTCGATCAAAATGGAAAGATGCAACTCGCCGCGTCCCAACACTTCAAAGGCATCGGTAGAATCCGTTTCACGCACCCGCATGCTCACATTGGTTTCCACCTCTTTGAACAAACGGTCACGCAGATTGCGCGACGTGACGAATTTACCTTCACGCCCCGCGAACGGACTGTTATTGACCATAAACACCATCGAAATGGTCGGCTCATCAATGTGCACGAACGGACGCGCTTCGATATGTTCGGGGTCACACGCCGTTTCACCGATGTTCAGATCCGCAATACCCGTTACGGCGATCAGATCACCCAGTGCCGCGCTCTCGTGCTCCACGCGCTGTAATCCTTCAAACTGATACAACTTGCCGATCTTGGCACGCACGGTCGTGCCGTCGGTTTTACACAGTACAACGGCCTGACCGTTTTTCACCGAACCGCGCTCCACACGACCCACACCGATACGTCCCACGTAATCGTCGTAATCAATATTGGAAAACAAGATCTGCAACGGGCCGTTCATATCCCCTTCAGGTGCCGGTACGTGTTGCAAGATCGCTTCAAACAGCGGTTGCATATCCCCCTCGCGCACGGTGGGGTCTAAGGATGCATAGCCGTCACGGCCCGAAGCATACACCACGGGAAACTCCAACTGATCTTCATCCGCGCCCAGTTCGATAAACAAATCCAGCAACTCATCGATCACTTCGTCGGGACGTGCACCCGGACGATCAATCTTGTTAATCACCACTACCGGTCGTTTGCCGAGACCCAACGCCTTTTTCAGCACGAACCGCGTTTGCGGCATGCATCCTTCAAACGCGTCAACCAGCAGTAACACACCGTCTACCATCATCAAAATGCGTTCCACTTCGCCGCCGAAATCCGCGTGACCGGGGGTGTCCACAATGTTGATCTTGGTATCGCCATACATCACCGCCGTGTTTTTCGACAAAATCGTAATACCGCGCTCTTTTTCAAGATCGCCCGAATCCATCACGCGCTCGGAAACCTGTTCGTTTTCACGGAAAATACCGCTCTGGCGTAACAGTTGGTCAACCAACGTGGTTTTTCCGTGGTCGACGTGGGCGATGATAGCAATGTTTCGTAAGTTGTTCCGTTGTTCCATGTTTTCGCTTCCCTGATCTTAAATTTTTACAAATCGCGGCATGACGACGCCGTCACGCTCTACTGTGTCCTCGAACATCGCAAGCGGGCGGATCCATACCGCTCCCTCACCGTATAACGCGCGGTAAACGACCAGCTCTTCCTCGGTTTCGCTGTGCCGCCCCACCGCCACGATCTCATACTCGTTTCCTTTAAAATGCCGATACCGTTCTCCTGCTTTCATACGCACTTCACCTCATCAGAAGAATTTCATCGGGTCGGTCTTGCGGCCGTTGATACGCACCTCGAAGTGCAAGTGCGGTGACGTACTGCGTCCGGTGTTACCTACCAGCGCAATGCGCTGACCCTGCAACACCTTGTCGCCGGGCTTGACCAATAATTTGCTGCAATGCGCGTACAACGTTTGATACCCGTTACCGTGATCGATTACGATATACTTACCATACGACCACCACGACGTGCCCGTCGGGTCGGTTGCGATCCGAACCGTGCCGCCGTCTGCCGCCAAAATATCGTCACCTTCCATATTGTGACCCCAAATATCCAACGCACCGTGTTTCGCGCTGTAATGCTGCGACACGTAATGCGTCGACGGTGTCGGCCACACAAAACGACCGGTCGACCCTTCGCCGCCCTGATAATCTTTGTCGATCTTACGCGTACCATACGCCACGACTTGCGTCACCGGTTCTTTGATCACAACCGATGAGGTGATCACGCTGGATAACTGCTCACCGTCTAAGTAGGTCACCGTTGCCGTAACACGGCTGACACCTTTGGCCCCGTTGACCTGTACACGTTCGTGTCCCTCGTATGCCGCGTTATCCGGCACACGTTTCACGGCAAAGGGTTGCTCTACGTTGTATTCCATCGTCCCCGACACCAACACGCGCAAACGTGTAACACCGCGGCGAATCAGTATCGTTTTACCGGCGGCAACCGGCCCCTCAATTTCCGGATTCAATTCCCGCAACACGACCTCGTCTACACCGGTATTTTCGGCAATGGTCGCCCACGATTCTTCCGCAACAGTCTGGTAAAATTCGTCGGGCGCCCCCTCTTTGATAAGCGATTCTTTCATCGCGGACGCCGACATGACACGGCTGGGCGGATATTGCCCCTCCACCAAATCTACCGTTTCAAAGAACGAAGCGGTAACACCTGCCTGTCCTTCTTCTTTTTCTTCCAAAATTTCATTTAACAACCGTTGTGTGTTCCCGCGCCCCACAACAGCACCGCGAAAACGGTTGTCGACGTACACGCCGCAAGCACTTTTCAGCGGTACGTCCAAACGCTCCAGTAACCGATCACAGATCTCTTCGCGATTGAGAATATTCGCAAAGGGAATCATATGCAATGAAACGTCCACTTTATCATCGGTATTCAGCACCACACCCGTGGTCTGCATGCGCTCGCGCGCCATCGCAATGCCGGCTTGCAACTCGGATTCATCCGACACGTATCCCCAAGTTTCTCCCTCGGCATCGGTCAGCGCCAAGGCAAACGATATGTTACCCCAATACGACAACGTAAACTGCAGCACCCACAAAGCACACACGATAGCCGCCGCCACCGCCAGCCGTTTTACGTGCTTATGGTACCGTCGAAACGCCGGAAGCGGTAACAAGGCAATCTGTTTCAGCCCTTGAAGCGGATGCTCTTTCCACGCGGTGGCAACACGCCGCCCCGCTTCTCGGAAGTGCCCGATAAGTGTTTTGAATTTGGCACGCAAGGTGCGCCCACGATGCCGACGGATGACTTGCAATAACCGCCGCACCAACACCCATATCGGCGCAAACACTAACGAGAAAAACCGCCGCATACGGTGTAACAAGCGTAACGTCTGCACGCCCGCATAATACGATATATCACAAAGGGTATAAAGAACGTCTGCCACGGTTTTCCCTCCTTACTTTAAAACAGATTTCAAGAACTGACCCGTATACGACTGCGGTACCGCCGCCACCTCTTCCGGTGTGCCGCACGCGACAAGTGTGCCGCCGCGGTTACCGCCTTCAGGACCTAAATCAATCACGTGATCAGCGTTTTTTATGACGTCTAAGTTGTGCTCAATAACCACCACCGTGTTGCCGCCGTCTACCAACTTTTGCAACACCTGAATCAGTTGCGCCACATCTGCCGTGTGCAGACCCGTGGTCGGTTCGTCCAAAATATACACCGTGCGACCCGTAGCACGTTTGGCTAACTCGGTAGCCAGTTTCACGCGCTGTGCCTCACCACCCGACAGCGTTGTCGCAGGTTGACCCAGTTTGATATAGCCAAGTCCCACATCGATAATCGTTTGCAATTTGCGGGCGATCTTCGGCACGCTTGCAAAGAAAGCCGTCGCTTCCTCGACAGTCATTTCCAACACGTCGTAAATATTCTTACCCTTGTACCGTACTTCCAAGGTTTCACGGTTATAGCGTTTACCTTGACACACTTCGCACGGCACGTAAATATCCGGTAAAAAGTGCATTTCAATCTTTAAAATGCCGTCACCCTGGCACGCTTCACAGCGACCGCCTTTTACGTTAAACGAGAACCGTCCCGCCGAATAACCGTGCATTTTCGCATCTGCCGTTGAGGCAAACAATTCGCGGATATCGTTAAACACGCCCGTATACGTTGCCGCATTGGAGCGCGGGGTGCGGCCAATCGGCGCTTGGTCAATGTTGATGACCTTGTCCAAATGCTCCAAGCCCTCGATCGCCCGATGCTTACCCGCACGGGTATGGGCGCGGTTGAGTTCCCGCGCCAGTTTTTTATACAAAATTTCGTTAATAAGCGATGTTTTGCCCGAACCCGATACGCCTGTTACACAGTTAAACGCACCCAGTTTGAACGTTACGTCGATATTTTGTAAATTGTTTTCCTGCGCCCCTAATACGCGCAACACTTTACCGTTTCCTTCGCGACGTTTACTCGGCACCGCAATACGACGTTTGCCGCTGAGATAACGACCGGTGATCGACCGCTCACACGCGCAAACGTCTTCCGGTGTTCCCGAGCACACCACTTCACCACCATGCACCCCCGCACCGGGGCCAATGTCCACGATCCAGTCCGCCGCGCGCATGGTATCTTCGTCGTGTTCCACCACGATCAACGTGTTACCAAGATCGCGTAAACGGCACAACGTTTCCAACAATTTCTGATTATCACGTTGATGCAGGCCGATACTTGGCTCGTCCAAAATATACAGCACGCCCATCAACGACGATCCGATCTGCGTCGCCAAACGAATGCGCTGGCTTTCACCGCCCGACAACGTACCCGCCGCGCGCGACAGCGTCAAATATTCCAAACCGACACTGTTCAGGAAACCCAAGCGCTCGCGGATTTCTTTAAGAATGCGATCGGCAATACGATGCTCACGCTCGCTGAGCGAGGCCGATAACGCCTGCACAAACTCCAGCATCTCGGTTACCGATTTATCACACAAATCGGCAATGTTGACACCACCCACCGTCACCGCCAAACTTTCAGGTTTTAACCGTTTGCCGTGACATTCGGGACAAGGGACCTTGCTCATGTATTGCTCAATCTCACCGCGTATCCACTCGCTGTTCGTTTCACGGTAACGGCGCTCCAAATTGTTCACAATACCTTCAAACGAGGTAAAATACTCCGCTGTACCGCGCCCCATCTTACGCAACATACGAATCTTTTCGTCACCGTTACCGTAAAGCAAAATTTGTTTGATCGAATCGGGCAGATCCTCATAGGGCGTATCCACCGAAAAGCCGTAATGCGCCGCTAATCCGTCGTAATACATTTGCGAAATGGTCCCCAAATCGTGATATCCCCAACCGCTCGCCGTAATCGCGTTTTCGCGGATCGACCGTTTGGGATCGTTGACCACCAACGCGGGATCAACCGACATGAAAATACCGATACCCGTACACTTCGGACATGCACCGAACGGATTGTTAAATGAAAACATGCGGGGTTTGAGTTCTTCCATGCTGAACCCGTGTTCGGGACACGCATATTTCAGCGAGAAGAGCATATCCTCACCACCGGGAATATTCACACACAACAGGCCGTCGGATAAGGTGGTGGCGGTTTCAATGGAATCCGCCAAACGACTGCGAATACCGTCTTTCACCACTAAACGATCCACCACGATCTCTACGGTGTGCTTTTTGTTTTTATCGGGCTTGATCTCGTCCGACAAATCCAAAACTTCGCCATCCAAACGCACACGCACAAAACCCGCTTTGCGGGCTTCGTTCAACTCTTTTTGATATTCGCCTTTTTTACCACGCGCGATCGGTGCCAGCAACTGCAACCGCGTACCCTCGTCTAACGCCAGCAAGCGATCCACGATCTCGTCCACCGTCTGCTGACGAATTTCGCGGCCGCAAACAGGGCAATGCGGAACGCCGATACGTGCATATAACAAGCGAAGATAATCGTAAATTTCCGTCACCGTACCCACCGTGGAACGCGGGTTGTGCGAGGTTGTCTTTTGGTCAATGGAAATGGCGGGCGACAACCCGTCGATGCCGTCTACATCGGGCTTTTCCATCTGCCCTAAGAACATACGGGCATACGACGATAAACTCTCCATGTACCGCCGCTGTCCTTCGGCATAAATGGTGTCAAAGGCGAGCGACGACTTACCCGACCCCGACAAGCCCGTGAAAACCACGAGTTTATCGCGCGGGATGGTAACGTCCACGTTTTTTAAGTTGTGCTCACGGGCGCCTTTCACGACCAACTTGTCCAACATACCGACTTATCCTTTTCTGAGTTTCTCAATTTCATCGCGCAACCACGCCGCATGCTCGAACTCCAGCAATTTGGCGGCATGCCTCATCTCGCGCGTTAACTGTTCAATACGCTCGGCGCGCTCCGCGCGCGTCAACTTGCGACCGCTTTCCGAACGTGCCGCTTCGCCCGAAGGCGTGATCTGCAGGATATCCTGCACTTGTTTTTGAATGGTACGCGGCACGATACCGTGCTCGGCGTTATACCGCATTTGAATCTCACGGCGGCGATTGGTTTCGGTGATCGCCCGTTCCATCGACGGTGTCACCGCATCCGCGTACATAATGACTTGACCATTCGCATTACGCGCCGCACGACCAATGGTTTGGATCAGCGACGTTTCGGAACGCAAAAAGCCCTCTTTATCCGCATCCAGTATCGCCACCAGCGATACTTCGGGAATATCCAAGCCCTCACGCAACAGGTTGATACCCACCAACACGTCAAACTCACCCAAACGCAAATCGCGGATGATTTCCATGCGTTCAATGGTATCAATGTCGTGGTGCATATACCGCACCCTGACCCCCACGTTTTCCAAATACGCCGTCAGGTCTTCCGCCATTTTTTTAGTCAATGTCGTCACCAACACGCGTTCCGACCGCGCGACGCGTTGACGGATCTCATCCAGCAGATCATCAATCTGCCCCTCCACCGGTTTGACCGTCACTTCCGGATCCGTCAACCCTGTCGGTCGGATCACCTGCTCCACCGGTTTGCCGCCGCGTTCGCGTTCCAGTTCGCCCGGTGTGGCGCTGACAAACACCACTTGGTTGATACGCTCGTAAAACTCATCAAAATTCAACGGACGGTTGTCGTAAGCACTCGGCAAACGAAACCCGTAATCTACCAAACTGGTCTTGCGTGCAAAGTCACCGCCGAACATACCGCGCACCTGCGGCAACGTCACGTGCGATTCGTCCACAAACAGCAGAAAATCCTCCGGAAAATAATCCAACAACGTAAACGGCTGTGATCCCGGCGCACGTCCCGCTAAAATACGGGAATAGTTTTCAATGCCTTTGCACATGCCGATCTCGCGCAACATCTCTATATCATACCGCGTACGCTGCAGCAAACGCTGCGCTTCCAGCAACTTGTTTTCCGCTTTAAATTCCGTCAGCCGTTGTTCCAACTCACGCTCAATTTCCGCAATCGCCACTTCCATCTTATCCGGCGGCACAATATAGTGCGACGCGGGATAAATGCCGATGTGTCCGAGCAGTCCTTTGAGTTCTCCCGTTAAGGGATTCACCTCGCTGATACGCTCGATCTCATCGCCGAAAAACTCCACACGGATCACCGAGTCATGCGCATACGCAGGAAAAATTTCCACCACGTCGCCACGCACACGAAACTTGTTACGCACAAAATTGATATCGTTGCGCTCGTATTGCAACTCCACCAACTTCATCAGCAATTCGTCGCGGCTTTTGGTCATGCCGGGACGAAGCGAAATAATCATGTTACGGTAATCAATCGGGTTACCCAAACTGTAAATACACGAAACGCTCGCCACAATGATAACATCTCGCCGCTCCGACAGCGCACAGGTCGCGGAATGGCGTAACTTATCGATCTCGTCGTTGATGGCGGAATCTTTTTCAATATACGTATCCGTCGACGGAATGTACGCTTCCGGTTGATAGTAGTCATAGTAGGATACAAAATATTCCACCGCATTTTCAGGAAAAAATTCTTTAAACTCAGAACACAACTGTGCGGCA
>JAZOQQ010000115.1:0-4666 GCA_045656165.1 Acutalibacteraceae bacterium | reverse complement strand
CTTGAAAAAACGGTGGGCGGCGGATACGGCGATTTTTGGCGTTGCCGCACGCGATACCGCGTGCTCAAGGGTGGGAAAGCATCGAAGAAATCCACCACCACGGCGCTGAATTTCCTCGTACGGCTGATGCAGTATCCCGATGCGAATTTGCTGGTGATACGGCGCGTGATGGACACTCACCGCACCAGCACGTTCGCGCAACTGCAATGGGCGGCGGCGCGGTTGGGCGTGGCGCATTTGTGGAAAGCCACGCAAAGTCCGATGGAACTCACCTTTTTGCCGACAGGTCAAAAAATCTTATTTCGCGGATTTGACGACGTATACAAGATCGCGTCTACCACCGTGACACATGGGTATTTGTGCTGGGTATGGGTGGAAGAAGCGTTTGAAATTGAAAGCGAAGAAGCGTTTGACACGTTTGACTTATCGGTACCGCGCGGCGAAGTGCCGCCGCCGCTGTTTAAGCAAACGACGTTGACGTTTAATCCGTGGAGTGAACAGCATTGGCTCAAAAAGCGGTTTTTTGATACGGTGGCGGATAACGTGACGACCTATACCACCGATTACCGTTGCAACGAGTTTTTGGACGATGCCGACCGTGCGGTGTTTGAGCGGATGAAACGCGACAATCCGCGTCGGTTTGCGGTGGCGGGGCGCGGTGACTGGGGGATCGCGGACGGTCTCATCTATGAGAACTGGATGGTGCAACCGTTTGAGATCGAGCAGATTCCGAATGCGTGGAAATACCGCCGTGTATACGGTTTGGATTACGGGTATTCCAACGACCCGACGGCGTTTATTGCGGCGGCGGTGAATCCTTTGGATCGGGTGTTATACATTTTTGATGAGTTTAAACAGCGCGGGATGCTCAACCGCGACATTGCCGAGCGGCTGTGTCGCATGGGATACGACGGCGAGCGTATCCGTGCGGATGCGGCAGAGCCGAAATCCAACGAGGAATTGCGGCGCGGCGGCATCTATCGCCTGACGGCGGCCGCCAAGGGCGGCGGATCGTTGTTACACGGAATCGCGCGGTTACAGGAATACCGCATCGTGGTGCATCCGTCTTGTCGGGAAACGGTGAAGGAGTTGAGCGCGTATGCGTGGGATCGCACCGCCGACGGCGCGATCAACCGACCGCGCGGCGAGGATCATTTGATGGATGCGCTTCGCTATGCGATGGAGGATATTACGCATTTCAAGCCGGTGTTGCCCGCTCACACGCGTGTGACCGAGGGAGAGTTACTGGCTTGGGATATACAAAACAAATGGAAATGAGGGGTTTTTCATGCAGGCAATTATCGGATTTGTGTTGGGCATCGCGACGGTGATCTTGTTGCGCGAATACGCGTGGTGTAAGCCGCAAAAGCGGCACAAAGAGCCGAGCGAGGAACAAGCGCGTGTGCGCCGCGAGTATGAGAATTTCTTGCGGTATGACGGCGAAGAACAAGAATGACGGACAAACGGAAGGAGAAAACAATGGAAAATCACGACGTTACGACGGTCACCATGCCGTCTGAACAGACAGATGCGGCGGCAGTTCCTGAGTCGGACGGCTTGCAGGACACCGCTTTTCGTCTGCCGGTCAAATTCAACAAGCAGGACTACCAACTGAACTTGGAGGAAGCGACCGTTTTGGCACAAAAGGGCATGAAGCTGGACAGCGTTCAGCCGATGCTCGACAAACTCAAAGGGTTAGCGGAGCAACACGGACTCGGCGTACGCGAATTCGTGGATGCGTTGTGCGAGCCCGATGACACGCCCTCTTCGGACGCGAGGGGGGCGGAACAGCGAATGGCGGAAGAATATCGGCAATTGCGTGAGCATTGTCCCGACGTGGCGGCATTTGACGCGTTGCCGGAATCGGTCATTCGCACCGCCTTGAACGAAGGCGTGGCGTTACTGGATGCGTATTTGCGCTACGAGTACGCCGAACGGCGTCGGATCACCGATGCCGAACAGGCCGCGGCGGCGGCCGGTGCGCGCTCAGCAGGCGCGCAACATTCCCCCTTGGAATCGGCGCCCGATCCGGCGATCGAGGCCATGATTGCGGGGGTGAGCGGCGCGTAGTTTCGCCGCCTGTGATACGTGTAATTTTGAAAGGAGAATGTAAAGAGTATGGCAATCAATTCTTTGGAGTTTTGTGAGAAGTTGACGGGTGAACTGGACAAGTTGTTTGTGCAGGGCCCTGTCGTCGGTTTCTTCACCGATAACGTGCTGCGTTCCAAATTTGTCGGCGCGAAAACGGTGCTGTTACCGGAAATGGAGTTGTCGGGTCTGGGCGACTATGATCGCGACACCGGTTTTATTAAGGGTACTGTGACGGTCAGCAACCGTCCGTATACCTTGACGATGGACCGCGCGCGTTCGTTCCAACTTGACCGTGAGGACGAGGATGAGACCGGCATCGCCAATTTGGCGGGTCAGGTACTCGGCGAATTCGTGCGTACTCGTGTTGTGCCCGAAGTCGATGCGTATTGCTTGTCCAAGTTGGCAGGTTTGGCGGTCACCAAGGGCCACACCATTGAGGGTGCGCCCGCGACCGAGGCGTTTAAAATGTTCAACGAGGCGTGTGCCGCGGTGCAGAACGAAGTCGGTTTTGACGAGCCGCTCGTATGCTTTGTGAACCCGACCGTATGGGCGGCGATCCAAAATTCGCCCGAACTGTCGCGCCAGATCAGCGTGACGGAATTTAAGAAAGGTGACGTATACTGTCAGGTCAAGACCATCAACGGTATTCCGTTGTTCCCGGTTGCGGACAACCGCATGAAGAGTGCGTACACCTTCTTTGACGGCGCAACCGTTACCAAGGACGAGGGCGGCGAGATCATCCACGACGAAACGTCGGGCGGTTTCGCACCTGCCGAAAACGCGCAGAGCATCGGTATGCTCATCCTGCCCAAAAAAGCGGCAAGTTTGGTGAAAAAGACCGAGCGCGTGCGTACGTTTGACCCGTCGCAGAACCAAGCGGCGGATGCGTATAAATTCGATTACCGCACCTATTATGACCTCATCGTCAAAAATTCGGCGGCGGATTCCGTTTACGCATACGTGTATTAAAACCGTGGCGGCGGGGCAAGCGCTCCGCCGCCTTTCTTAAAGGAGGGAATCAGATGCAACGAGCGTGGTATGAGCCGGATCGGATCTTTGAGGAGTACCGAGTCGGTGTGCGCTATAAGACGGGGCTCGGCGAAAAGGGGTTGTACCGTCAAAACGAGATCAACCGCCGTTTTTTCAGCGGCGATCATTGGCACGGCGCGCGATGCGGCGGCGATCGACCGTTGGTGCGGCATAACCTGATCCGCCGTATCGGCGATTATAAAATGGCGGCGGTGGGCGGCAGTCCCGTGAGCGTGAATTTTTCTGCCGACGGTATGGCCGATACGGTCACGACGCGTGAGCGTTTGTACCGTCATCGCATGGCCGCGGCGGCAGGTGAGTTGCCGATGCTGACGTCCGAAGAAGAGATCGGGATGGTAACGGGGGCGATGTCCTCGTATTTTGACGTGACAGCCGAACGCGTCGGGTTTGAGAGTTTACGCGCGCAGGTGTTGCGTAACGCGTACACTACCGGTACAGGTATTTTGCATACGTATTGGGACGACGGCGTGCGTACGGGACAGTTCGCCGACAGCGAACGCCGTGTGCCGATTACGGGAGATATTGCGTGCGAAGTGCTGGACGTGGAGCACGTGTATTTTGGTGATCCGACGGTGACCGACATCCAAAAACAGCCGTTTATCGTCATTGCACAGCGCCGCTCATTGGCGGAACTGCGCCGCATGGCACAGCGATTCGGGTGCCGTAAAGATGAGATCGCCGCCATTCGTCCCGATCGCGATGAGTTTACGCCGTCGGGCGAACCCGAAGCGGAACAAAAGGCGTTGCTGTTGACGAAATTTTACAAGCAGGACGGTTGCGTGTGGGGCGTACAGGTCTGTCGCGGCGTGACGGTGCGACGTCCGTGGGACATGGGAATTCGGTTGTATCCGTTGTCGGTGTTCCGTTGGGATACGTTTCCCGATTGCGTGTACGGACAAAGCGAAGTGACCCACCTGATCCCGAATCAGATCGCTATTAACCGCATGCTGACGGCATCGGTGTGGGCGATGATGATGCAGGGGTTGCCGACGTTGCTGGTCAACGGTGACGTGGTACAACAGCCGGTGACCAACGATCCCGGTCAGGTGGTGCGCGTGTTCGGCAACGGCGAGGATATGCGTAACGCGATGGCGTACGTGAATCCGCCGCAATTTTCGGGCGCGATGTCGGCGGAGATCGAGGGACTTATTCACAACACGCTGGCGCAAAGCGGTGCGAATGCGGTGAGTTTGGGCGACGTGACACCCGAAAACACCTCGGCCATTGTGGCGGTGCGTGAAGTGGCGATGATGCCGCTTCAGACGGTGCAGACGCGGTTTTACGCGTTTTGCGAGGAGGTGGCGCGTTTATGGGCGGAATTCTGGGTGACGGGCTACGGCCACCGCGCGTTGACGGTGCGCGACGAGTTCGGTACATGGTATCTGCCGTTTGACAGCGAGCGGTACCGCGATCTGCTGTTGCGCGCGAAGGTTGACGTCGGTGCGGCAGCGCTGTGGAGTGAGAGTCAGTCGATCGTGACGTTGGATAATCTGCTTGAACGCGGTGTCATCACACCCGAACAGTA
>JAZOQQ010000114.1:0-2340 GCA_045656165.1 Acutalibacteraceae bacterium | reverse complement strand
GTTCAACAGCGTTTCGCGACGGCTGAGTACGTCGGCACGCATACGCTCGCCTTCCAGCGTGCGCATCGCAACAAATTTTTCCACCGCGACGGCGGCAACCGTTTGCACGGCTTCCCAAATCGCGTCTTCATCCGCCTGTGCTTTGCGCACGGTCAGCACATCGGGGAAACGGGCGACTTGCATAACCGAAACATCGTTGCGAAGAGCCAAGGTACTTTCCAGTTCACCGAGCGCTTCCACGTATGCTTTGGCAAGCGGCAGATTAAGCGCGACAACGCTGTCTGCCTCTTCCACCGCATCAAGCGACACGTAAACATCTACTTTACCGCGAGCAATTTGTTTTTGCAAAAAGGTTTTCAGTTTATCGTCCAAAAACCCGCAAGTGCGCGGTAAACGCGAAGAATATTCGAAGTAACGGTGGTTGACGGATTTGATTTCAACCGTCACATCCCACCCTGAAACGACCGCCTGATAACGTCCGTAACCGGTCATACTGCGTATCATATTGACACTCCTTTATAAGCGCGTGTATCCGAAAGCCCTTGAAAAAGGGCTTTCGGATAGCATAAATTGTCGTATTAGACAGGGTGCACCTGCTGTTCAGCGTTGAGGTGCTTACCATCAATATGGTATTTTTCGTTGCGGCGATTCTCAAAGAATTTCACCGCGACCTGACCGAATTGCGCGTAACTGAGCACGTCTTCTTCCTGCTCGTACCACTCTTTCATTTCGTCGCGCAACTTTTCCAGTTCCGGTTCCAAACGGTCAGCGGGACGGCAAGTGATGGGTTCCTCATCACCGATGATCTTCTTGACAAACTCAGGATCGATCGGTGCGGGAGTAGCACCGTATTCACCGCGTACCAAGCCCTTGAACTCTTTGGTGACCATCTTATAGCGTTCACCGCCGATGACATTGAACACGGCCTGCGTACCCACGATCTGCGACGACGGCGTAACCAACGGCGGATAGCCCGCGTCAGCACGCACGCGCGGTACTTCCATCAGCACTTCTTCCAGTTGGTCTTCACGACCGGCTTGTTTGAGTTGGCTGACGAGATTAGACAGCATACCGCCCGGCACCTGATAGATCAGCGCGTTGGTATCCACTTCCAGCATTTTGGGATTAAGCTGACCGCTTTCCAAATATTTTTTGCGCAAGGAAGCAAAATAACTGCTGACTTCTTTGAGTTTGACCAAATCCAAACCGGTATCATATTCCGTGCCGGCAAGAGCGGCAACCATGGACTCGGTTGCGGGATGTGACGTACCCATCGACAACGGCGAGAGTGCCGTATCAATAACCGAAGCACCCGCTTCGATACCTTTCATGAGCACCATGTCTGCGATACCGGCGGTGGCGTGCGAATGCAACTGCACCGGAATGGAAACCGCGTTTTTGATCTCTTTCACCAGCGTGTAGGTATCGTACGGAACCAGCAACCCCGCCATATCTTTGATACAAATGGAATCGGCGCCGGTTTCTTCAAGTTGTTTGGCATATTTTACGAAATGCTCCACGTTGTGCACAGGGCCGGTGGTATAACTGACAGCGACCTGCACGTGCGCGCCTTTTTCTTTCTTGGCGGCTTTGATGGAGGTTTCCAAGTTGCGAATATCATTGAGCGCATCGAAGATACGAATGACGTCAATGCCGTTCGCCACGGATTTTTGCACGAAGTATTCCACCACGTCGTCCGCGTAGTGGCGGTAGCCCAACATGTTTTGACCGCGGAACAACATTTGAAGCGGTGTGTTGGGCATGTGTTTTTTGAGAATGCGCAGACGCTCCCACGGATCTTCGTTCAAGAAACGAAGGCAGGAGTCGAAGGTGGCGCCGCCCCAGCATTCCAACGAATGAAAACCGATGCCGTCGAGCAGTTCCAGCGCGGGCAACATTTCTTCGGTGGTCATACGAGTGGCGATCAACGACTGGTGCGCATCACGCAGAATGGTTTCGGTAATACCGACCTTGGCCATACGGATCCTTCCTTTCCCGACTTACTGCAACGACACGAGCAACGCACCGGAATCCACGCTGTCGCCTTTGTTGACATGCACACCGGCCACAACGCCATCGCGAGGTGCCATGATCTCGTTTTCCATTTTCATGGCTTCCAGCACCAACAACACGTCACCGGATTTAACCGACTGACCCGCCGACACCACCACGTTCACGATGGTACCCGGCATGGGCGCATTAACGGTTTCGGCGCCGACCGCAGCA
Source organism: Acutalibacteraceae bacterium (assembly GCA_045656165.1). Lineage (GTDB taxonomy): Bacteria > Bacillota > Clostridia > Oscillospirales > Acutalibacteraceae > RGIG3009. The sequence goes on along the minus strand of JAZOQQ010000114.1, from coordinate 114 downwards.
GGTGCCGCAGCGGGAGCGGGTGCTGCTTCAACAGCGGGTGCCACAGCAGGTGCCGGAGCCGGCGCGGGAGCGGCAGCAGGAGCAGCAACGGGTGCAGCAACGGGAGCGGCAGCG
>JAZOQQ010000113.1:0-4288 GCA_045656165.1 Acutalibacteraceae bacterium | reverse complement strand
TACGCCGTGTTGGCGACAAAACCGTTTACGGACAGGTGGCGGATGAGATACAAGATGAAACACGCGAGAGCCCTCTCAAACATCGTTTAGCCGCTTTGGCGACAACACTCAGTCGCATCGGATTTGCCGCGGCGGGCATGGTTGCGCTTGTGGATCTGTTTCATCGTTTTGTGATTGAAAACCACTATATAACCTCTCAAATTTTAGCAGATCTCTCATCACCGGCCATTGTTATCAGTTCCCTACTTCATGCCGTTACATTGGCAATTACCGTCGTCGTGGTAGCCGTGCCCGAAGGATTGCCGATGATGATTACGGTTGTGTTATCTTCCAATATGCGACGTATGTTAAAAGACCATGTATTGGTACGCAAACTGGTGGGCATTGAAACTTCCGGCAGTATCAATATCTTATTCACGGATAAAACCGGTACGTTAACCGAAGGAAAGCCGCGTGTCTCGCTTTTTGTTACCGGCGAAGGACGATCATACCACGATATTCATGATTTGCGGCGTCATAAAAAGTTATGTGAAGCGGTAATGCTTTCCGGTTTGTACAATACCGAAAGTCGTTTGTCAGACGGTGACGTTTTAGGCGGTAACGCCACCGATCGCGCATTATTAGAATATATCTGCGGAAGACATCCCCTACATTTTAACCGTGTCGTCGTCAATCGTATCCCATTTGACAGCGATCGCAAATGGTCAGCCGTTGAACTTGACCATTCGTCTGAAGGGCCATTCACGCTCTACAAGGGCGCCCCAGATCGTCTGATTGGGCTTTGCACACGTTACTTATCAAGCGACGGCAACATTTACCCGCTCTTTTCGGCGCCTTCACCCGAACCCATGGAAAACAAAGCCATGCGTGTTGTTTTGTTAGCCATATCCGACAAACCGCTTGATACCTCGCCTAAAGACTTGATTTTAATTGGATTGGCCGGTCTACGTGACGAGATACGGGCTGATGTAAGGCAGGCGGTCAAACAAGTTCGTCAAGCAGGCATACAAACTGTTATGATCACCGGTGACAGTCGGAAAACGGCGCAAGCAATCGCTCTTTCTGCCGGTTTAATTTCTCGGAGGAGTGCATCTTCATCGGTTATAACCGGAAAAGAACTGGCAATGATGAGCGACCAAGAAGTAAAAGATGCTCTCCCCAATTTGCGGGTTGTTGCGCGTGCGCTTCCTGCAGATAAAAGTCGATTAGTGCGCTTATCACAAGAATGTGGTTTAGTAGTTGGTATGACAGGCGATGGCGTAAACGATGCTCCCGCCCTTAAGAAGGCAGATGTCGGCTTTGCCATGGGTAGCGGAACGGAGGTTGCCAAACAAGCAGGTGACATCGTCATCTTAAACGATCACTTTGCTTCTGTTACCAAAGCCATACTATATGGTCGTACCATTTTTAAGAGTATCCGTAAATTTATTATTTTCCAATTAACAATGAATCTTTGCGCGGTTGCTGTGTCCATTGTTGGTCCTTTTATCGGTATCGAAACACCTGTAACCGTCATGCAAATGTTGTGGATCAATATCATTATGGATACGCTGGCCGGGCTTGCATTTGCCGGTGAGCCACCCCTTGACGAATATATGAGAGAACCACCAAAACGTCGTGACGAACCAATCCTCAATCGGTATATGCTACATCAAATTTTGTGCACAGGTGGTTTTACCGTGGCACTATCGGTCGCTTTTCTAAGAATGGATCTCTCAAAAATCCTGTTCCGTTATCACATACAGCCAATTTACTGGATGACCGCCTTTTTTGCTCTGTTTATATTCTGCGGTATTTTTAATTCGTTTAACGCGCGTACAACGCGATTAAACCTGCTTTCCAATATCCGCCGCAATCCGCTTTTTATTGTAATTATGGTAACGGTTAGCATCATACAAGTGATTTTGATCTATTATGGTGGGTCGCTGTTCCGTACAGCTGCTTTGACCGTCAAAGAGCTGAGCCTAATCGCTCTTTTAGCCGCCATGGTGATTCCATTTGACCTGCTAAGGAAAAGCGCAATTCGCGTATGCCATCGTCATGGAACACTTTGACTAATTCTTAAACACAAGAGCCATACTATTCACAATGGGGTGATGGTATGGCTCTTGTATTTGTTAACCGATCGCATGCTGCTAAACAGTTAAAAGGAGTTTGGATGACGACAGTTGGTGTTCAAGTTGTTTCCCTACTGCCGGAAATCCTTTTATTATTGTTACAAGGTTGGCTGTTAACCTCCACCCTATCTCCTGTTCTGTTTCCGCTCACAGTGGGTGTTGATTTGTTAGTACTCTCTCCTCTCAAAGTAGGACGTGCGTTATTCTTCGAAACACGGGTAACCGATCCCTTCTCTGCTCGCTTTACGCAATTGTTTCGCTTTTACGGACGCGGTTATTGCCGTTGTGTAGCGTGGCGATTCTCAGTATGGTGCAAGCGTCTTGGATGGTCCGTTCTCTTGTCTGTGCCGAGTGCTCTGTTGTTATGGTTAGCCAGACGAATAGGGCAAAACGGCAACGCTCACGTGGCTTTACTGGCCTTCATGATAGCAATAAGTCTGTTGATACTTGCCATCATGGCAACCGAACTCATACTCACGCGCTATATTCCGTCTGTATATTTGTTGATTCATGTTCCAACGGCAGCAATCGCTCTTCGTTTATCACGTCAACTCTCCAAGCACACGCTTGCCAAGTGGGCACAACTCTACCTGGACTATGCAGGTTGGTCCTTATCTTTTGTGATAATAATTCCAATTTTCTATGTCTCAGCGCTGTTTCAAACCGCCCGCGCAGCGCTGGTACGGCAACTCATTTCGCAGAATACTTCGAAGATTCGAGAACACCTCTTGAAAGTATAAGAAAAGCATGGTAGAATAAGGGTTGAATTTTAACATAAACCTTGGAGGCGCCATGATTACCGTATCGGATTTAGGCATTAATTTCAGCGGACAAAACCTGTTCACACACGTGAACCTCTTATTTACACCGGGCAACTGCTACGGTGTTATCGGCGCGAACGGCGCCGGTAAATCCACCTTCTTGCGCATTTTATCGGGTGACCTTGAACCGTCTGCCGGCGAAGTCATCATTGATAAGAAAAACCGTATGTCGGTCCTTAAGCAGGATCACTACGCATTTGACGAGTACACGGTGTTAGATACTATCATTTTAGGCAATCCTCGTTTGTATGAGATCATGCAACAAAAAGATGCTTTGTATGCCAAAGAGGACTTCACGGAAGAAGATGGTGTTCTTGCCTCTGAATTAGAAGGTGAGTTTGCCGAACTTAACGGCTGGGAGGCCGAAACGGAAGCCGGTCAGATCCTACAAGGCCTCGGTTTGCCAACCGATATTCTGTATCAACAAATGAACACTCTCCCCGACAAAGATAAAGTGAAAGTGTTGTTGGCTCAAGCATTGTTTGGCCAACCCGACATCATTTTGCTCGACGAGCCGACCAACCACTTGGACATTGCTTCGATCGCATGGCTTGAAGAATTTTTGATGGATTATATCGGTACCGTTATCGTGGTATCGCACGATCGTCACTTTCTCAACAACGTTTGTACCCATATCGTAGACGTGGATTATAATAAGATCAAAATCTACGTCGGTAACTACGATTTCTGGTATGAATCCAGCCAGTTAATGCAAAAGATCATGAAGGAGCAAAACAAAAAAGCGGAAGATAAAATCCGTGAGTTGCAGAACTTCATTCAGCGATTCTCAGCCAATAAATCCAAATCCAAACAAGCAACTTCTCGTAAAAAGTTAATTGAAAAGCTCAGTGTTGAAGAAATGCCGGCATCTTCTCGCCGCTATCCGTTTGTCGGTTTCTCCATGGACCGCGAAGCTGGAAAAGAAATTTTGGCAGTGGAAGATCTTTGCTTGAAATCAGACGGAAACACCATACTGGATCGCGTTTCTTTCCGCGTTAACAAAGGTGATAAAATTGCCTTTGTCGGCGAAAACGAACTGGCGATCACCGCCCTGTTCCGCATTTTAATGGAAGAAATCACCCCCGATTCGGGTACGTTTAAATGGGGTGGCACAACCTCTCAGTCTTATTTTCCAAAAGACAATTCCGATTTCTTCGACGGGTGCGATCTTAACCTGATCCAATGGCTTAACCAATATTCGTCCGATAATACCGAAACCTATTTACGTGGTTTTCTCGGCAAAATGCTGTTTTCGGGTGACGATGTACAAAAACCCGTTAAAGTATTGTCCGGCGGCGAAAAAGTTCGTTGCATGCTCTCGCGCATGATGATGTTCGGCGCTAACGTGTT
>JAZOQQ010000112.1:0-9309 GCA_045656165.1 Acutalibacteraceae bacterium | reverse complement strand
CGTCGTATACGAGGTAACAGTTCGCCGCATACGCCCCTAAGGGAAGACAACGTATCATACGTTCACATCCAGTCTTTGGTATCTAACGGAATGGTGACGGGACCGTTACCGCGCATATGCACCGTCATATCGGCACCGAATTTGCCTGCCGCCACGTGGGCAATCCCCTGTGTACGCAATTCGTCCATAAACAATTCATACAACGGCTCGGCCTGTTCGGGACGCGCCGCTGCAAAAAATTCAGGACGGCGGCCATGTGAGCAGTTGGCTGCCAACGTAAAATTGGAAACAGCCAAGACGTCACCGCCGATGGTAAGCAGTGATAAATTCATTTTATCGTTTTCATCGGTAAACACGCGCAAGTTGGCAATTTTTTGTGCCATCAGTTTCGCGTGTTCGGGCGTGTCCTCGCGCTCAACGCCAAGCAAAATCAAGGCACCTTTTCCAATGGAACCGACCGTACATCCTTCCACTTCCACCGACGCGTCGTAGACGCGCTGAAAAATCGCTTTCATACTTTTCAGTTCCCTCCACGTTCAATGTCTTCCACGCCGCGCACGCGTTTCAAGCGGGTCATAACTTCTTGCAAATGTTGCAAACTGTTGACCCCCACCGTTATCGCGATCTCACCATGCGTATCACGAGTCTGGCGCGCCTGCATGCCGTAAATCATCACGTGCATCGCCGCCAGTTGTGCGGTAATATCCGCCAACAGTTCGATACGGTCCGCTACCAAAATACGCAATTCGGCCTTAAATTCCTCGCGCACGCTGTCTTCCCATTGCACGTTGACCCAACGTTCTGGTTCCGCGCTGTGAGCGACATCCGACGGTACGTTACTGCAATCACGTTTGTGAATGGACACACCGTAACCGCGGGTGATAAACCCAACGATCTCATCCCCCGGCACCGGATTACAGCAACGGGCAAACTTAACAAGGCAGTTGTCCATATTTTCGATGATGACACCACCGTTGTGATGACGGTGCGGCTTGGCCGCAGCGGTCACTTTTTCAGGAGTGACGGGCTCGGTCCGCGCGTATTTCGCCGCTTCTTCTTTCATGCGGGGTACCAGGCGCGACAACAGAATGCCGCCGTATCCGATCGCAGCAAAGAAATCGTCCACGCTGTCGCAACGCTGGCGTTTCGCTTGTGCTTCCACAAAAGCGTTGTAATCGTCCGGCGACAAGCGGATGAAGTTGCGCGCCAATTCGCGATCAAACTCTTCGCGGCCGTTTTGAATGTTTTCGTCACGGCGTTCGCGCTTGTACCACGAACGAATCTTATTGCGTGCTTCGCTGGTCTTAACGATTTGCAGCCAATCGCGGCTGGGGCCGTGATTGGTTGACGTCGTGGTAAGGATTTCCACCACTTCGCCCGTTTTCACTTCGTAATCGATCGACACGATACGTCCGTCCACTTTGGCACCGACCATACGGTTACCGACTTCCGAGTGAATGGCATAGGCAAAGTCGATCACCGTCGCACCGCGCGGCAACGTCACCACACGACCGCGCGGTGAGAAGACAAACACATCGTCGGATGACAGATCGGTTTTGATGGAACGCACGATATCTTCCGCATCGTCCACATCCTGTTGACTTTCAATAAACTGGCGCACCCATGCCACTTTGTCTTCCAAGCGGTCTTTTTTCTGGATGCCGAGTTTGTATTTCCAGTGCGCTGCGATACCGTATTCCGCCGTGTGATGCATTTCCCACGTACGGATCTGCACTTCAAACGCGATCTTTTCATCGTGGCTGATAACAGTAGTGTGAAGCGACTGGTACATATTCGTTTTCGGCGTGGAAATATAATCCTTAAACCGACTGGGAATCGGATGATACATGTCGTGTACGATACCCAACACGTTATAGCAATCGTTGACCGTGTCCACGATTACACGCACCGCATACACGTCGTAGATTTCGTCAAACGCACGACCTTGTACGTACATTTTGCGATAAATACCCGCAATACTCTTGATACGACCGCACACGTACGGTTCCATACCGTATTCGCCGAGACGTTGGCGCAACTGCTGTTGAATCGTTTCCAAAAACGCCGCTCGTTCATCGGTACGCATGGTCAAATTTGCTTCAATCTCTTCACAGCCCATCGGATCAAGCAAATGCAAAGAAATATCTTCGAGTTCTTCTTTGATGGCGCGAATACCGAGGCGGTGCGCGATCGGTGCGTAAATATCCAGCGTTTCTTTTGCCTTATCGCGCCGCTTTTGTTCATCCCACCCTGCACTGGTACGCATGTTGTGTAAACGATCCGCCAGTTTAATGATGATCACGCGAATGTCTTTCGCCATCGCCATGAGCATTTTGCGCACGTTTTCCGCCTGCTCTTCTTCACGGGTAGAAAACGGCATTTGCGTGATCTTGGTAACACCGTCAACCAACAGCGCAACGTCTTCGCCAAATGTCTGGCGTACTTCGTCAAGTTCGATTTTGGTGTCCTCCACCACGTCGTGCAAAATTGCCGCCACGATGGTTTCGTTATCCATACCGAGTTCGATCAAAATAACCGCAACCTGTAACGGATGACACACGTAATCACCGCCAAGTTTGCGCCGTTGGCCCGCATGTGCTTCACACGCCAGCGTGACGGCACGGTCGATCATCTCAATATCATATTTCTTGCCGTTGTCGGCAAGTGCTTGCTTCAAGAGGGCAATCGCCTCGTCTTGATAGGCAATATCTTCTTTCAATTCCACGATCACCCCTCCTGTTCCCTTAAAAATCGCGCAGTGGCCGTATTGAGTAAATCCATTTTGGTTTCCACCGGTTTAATGGCAATCTGCCATCGGTCACCGTGGTTGGCAAAATCCACCAAATCGGCTTCCCGCAGCAAAGTAACCGATAACAATACGTCGGTCAAATCAAATTGCGAAACGGCGTGTAACAGCGATTCCGGCGTGCCGTTAAACGTACCCTTCTGCAACAGACGGTACACCGCTACCGCACAGTCGCGATTCGGCGCGTGCGCGGGTGTAATGGCCTCGCGGCGCAACACCGCATCGTAGCGTCTGAACGCGGCGATCACGTCTTCCTGCTCAAGAGAGGCGTGACGCATATCCCGCACGATCACCGAAACAGTCGTGTTACCGCGGAACTCGTTACGGTCCAACACGACCGATAAATTCACCACGTCGCCCACCGCAAACGGGAAATTTTCCACCGTGGCGGAAAATTTCATAGCAGTCAAACGGGTACCGTCACGGCTCAGCGTGAGACGCAAATGCTTACCGCCGCCTACCGCTTCGATGCGATCCAACGTCATACGATATAAGCCGAACTGCGGCGATGGGTTACCGGCGCCGCATGGTTCCAGCGCCGCCAAACAGTCTAAAAGTGTCTGTTTAATCTGATCAGGTTTGAGCCGACAATCCATTTTCAGTTCAGCAATCGGCATTTGCGGCATATTGTCGGCCGCATACGCGTTGATCGCTTGAGAAAATTCCGTTAATCGTGCGGCTTCCAACGTCACACCGGCGGCAAGTTCGTGTCCGCCGTAGCCAAGCAAACAACCGTCACACGCCTTGAGCGCCTCAAACAGCGAGAAGCCCGCAATACTGCGGCCCGAACCGCGTGCAATGCCATCATCCACCGACAACACGATTGACGGTCGGCCGTAACGTTCGGTCAAGCGAGCCGCCAAAATGCCGAGCACGCCGTGATGTAAACCATTGCCCCATACCACCAACACGCGCTGAGCGGTACGTGCCGAATCGCGGCACAGATCCTCCATTAACGGTGCTAAAATCGCCGCTTCGGTTTCTTGGCGATCTTTGTTCAGCGCACAGATCTCATGTGCTAAACAATCCGCTTCCTCCGCGTTTTCACTCAGCAGCAAGGCCGCCGCTTTTTCAGGATCACCCATACGACCGGATGCGTTGATACGCGGGGCTAAGGAAAACGTAACCGAGGACGCACTCTGCTGTGTTCCGGACACGCCCGCGTGTTCGCGCAACAAACGAATACCCAACCGTGTTTCGCGGTTGATGGCTTGCAAGCCGTGCCGTACCAACACGCGGTTATCCGCACAAAGCGGCATCACGTCAGCTAACGTTCCCAAAGCCACCAAATCGGCATACTGCCCCATCGCCCAATCGGGATCACCCTCTAAGGCGCATACCAGTTGGAAAGCCATGCCGACCCCGGCAAAATCTTTAAACTCACTGGGACAATCCGCGCGGTGCGGATCTACTACCGCCACGGCGCGCGGTAAGGTTCCTTGCGGTTGATGATGGTCGGTCACCACGACATCAATACCACGCTCGGCGGCAAAATCAATCTCCTCCACAGCGGAAATACCATTATCCACCGTGATGATCAACCGTACACCTTCGTCTGCCATCTCTTCGATGCTGTCGCAATGCAGACCATATCCTTCACCTTCACGGTGCGGCAAGCGATAACGCACACAGGCGCCCTTACTCTTGAGGTAAGAGTAAAGCAATACCGTAGCGGTGATACCGTCGGCATCATAGTCACCGTAGACCATAATACTCTCGCCTTCATCAACGGCACGCTGTACGCGTTCCACCGCCGCATCCATATCCGCAAACATAAACGGATCGGATTCCAAGGTGTTGCCCACTAAGAACGACATGGCCTCTTGCGAGTCGGTGATACCGCGCCCCGTCATCAACAGGCAGAGTAACGGATCCAACCCACATTCCGCCGACAGATCGCTGGCCAACTCTTTATTCACTTGTAAGAATGACCAGCGTTTGTAACTCATAAGCCGGGCCCTTTCACATTTTAGTACATACACTACTATATTATCAGTTTTACAAGGACGATTCAATATGTTTCTGCGACTTTTCCCGCATAAATCGTTTCTTTTTTTCATAATTTACCAACTATTGACATTTTCTTACAATTATGGTAAAATGATACAAATTACAAAGGAAGAGGTGCCTATCATGAAATCAACAGGTATTGTCCGTAAATTAGATGACCTCGGTCGTATCGTATTACCGGTTGAGTTGCGCCGCACGTTGCAAATCGGCGAAAAAGATCCGGTGGAAATCTTTGTCGAGGATGATATGATCATTCTCAAGAAGTATCAACCATCTTGCTTGTTCTGCGGTGATCCCAAGGATGTGATCTCGTTTAAGGGCCACAACATCTGCCCCAACTGTCTGCGCGAACTCACCCGCTGATCCATACGTTTTTAAAACGCGTTTCGAGTTTTCTCGAAACGCGTTTTTTGTTTGCATGGCGCGGTTTTTCGTTGCATACGAATGGGTTAGAAAGGTGTGAGTCGAATGGATAATCTGACCAGTGAATTTCGTCAGTTAATGGAAAAATACTCACGCGAACTGCGTGATTTACAACAGCGTGCCGCCGTAGCGGAATCTCCCACACAAACAGTCGTTGCTGCACCGATCGAGCAACCGCGTTCTTTCACGGCACCGCTCACGGTGCGTGTGACCGCCGCCAACGAAGCAATTCCTATCGCCGATGCCTTGGTGATCGTCACGCGCACCGTAAACGACGAAACGGTGGTGGAAGCATCGCGCATTACCAACGCGAACGGATTGACCGAGTCCATGTCCCTCGCGGCAGTTGACCCCGCTTTAACCTTACGGCCGGGAACGGTTATCCCCGACATTCTCTACGACGTATCGGTTTCGGCACCCGATTATTACCGTGCGCTGATTCGTCGCATTCCGTTGTACGGCGGAATTCCGACCGAGTTGCCGGTGTCGCTCATTCCGATTCCGGAATCTCCCGATACGCCCATCCGCGAAATCGAATACGATACGCCGCCCATTGATCTGTAAAGGAGGAGTTGTCATGGCCGATGTGCCGTTTGTGCCGGAAAATATCGTGGTACACCTCGATGCGCCGAATACCGATGCGCCGAATATCACGGTTCCCTTTCCGGAATACATCAAAAACGTAGCATCCAGCGAGATCTTTCCCACGTGGCCGGAAAGCGCGTTGCGTGCCAATATTTTGGCACAAATCTCGTTTGCGCTCAATCGGATATACACCGAATGGTATCCCAGCCGCGGATACGCGTTCGACATTACCAATTCCACCGCTTTTGACCAATCATTTGCGCAAGGACGCGATATTTTCGACAATATCAGTTTATTGGTGGATGAGTTGTTTAACAACTATGTGCGCCGTCCCGGCTCGATCGAACCATATTTTACGCAATATTGTAACGGCACCACCGTTACCTGTGACGGGCTGTCACAATGGGGTACTGTACCATTGGCGGAACAAGGATTGGAGCCGCTTGAAATCTTACGCTCATTTTATGGTGACGATTTGGAGATCGTAACCGACGCACCGGTACGTAACAACCAGCCGTCTTATCCCGGCACGCCGCTTGTTATCGGTTCCAACGGTAATGACGTTTTGACAAAGCAAATTCAACTCAACCGCATTTCGCGCAACTATCCCGCCATTCCGAAAATCACACCGGTCGACGGGGTGTTCGGCACGTCGACCGAAGACGCGGTGGAAACGTTTCAAGAGATCTTCGGCTTAACGCCGGATGGGGTCATTGGCAAGGAAACGTGGTACCGCATCGCTTACCTGTATAATTCGGTCAAGCGGTTGGCGGAGTTGGATTCTGAAGGGGTTTCATTGGAAGACGTACGCAAGCAATTCGCCGAGGTTTTACGGCCGGGCGACAGCGGCGATGCGGTGCGGGTGATTCAGTATTTCTTGGCGGTCATCGGTACGTTTGATGCGGCAGTACCATCGGTTGCCTTAAACGGCGTATACGACACCGCCACCCAAAACGCGGTCACGGCTTTTCAGCAGGAAAACGGACTGTCACCCGATGGAATTGTGGGTCAAGCAACCTGGGAACAGTTATACGATGTATATCGCGGTATTATCGGTACGCTGACCGTGCCGGAAAACCGCATTGTCCCCTATCCCGGCGAACCGCTTGTCAACGGCTCGCAAGGCGAGTACGTCGTCATTCTCCAGCGATACTTAAACCGTGTAGCCACTGCCTATCCCGCCATTCCGACCGTCGCGACAGACGGTGTATTCGGCTCGGCGACCGAAGCGGCGGTAACGGCCTTTCAACGGGAGTTTGGACTGTCCCCCAACGGTGTGGTAGGCCCTGTTACGTGGGATCGCATCGCATCGTTGTATGAGGATTTGGCGGTCGGTGCCGAAAAGCAAAACGGACAGTTTGGCGGCTACGAAATGATGCAAGGAGGATGAGAGAATGTATACGGAAGAACAATACCGCGACCATATCCGTGAATTGCAGGAATATCTTCGCGCATTGGCGACGTTTGACGAACGCTATCCATTGATAGCGGTAGACGGCTTTTATGGTCCCGAAACCGCCAACGCAGTAGCGGTATTTCAAACTATCAACGGCAATCCCGTCACCTCTACCATTAAACGCGCCGATTGGGATCGCTTGGTACGCGAATACCACGCTTCCCTCGGTGCCACCGCACCTGCTTCGCCCATCTCGCCGTTCCCGCACCCGACTTTCGTATTGAAACCGGGAGACCGTCATTCGCTGACATGTATTTTACGTGAAATGTTGGATGCTGTTGACGGTACGTCAACGGGCTGCATTTACGACGAAGCGTTGGCGCAGCGCATACGCGCGTTTCGTCTGGTGAACGATTTGCCTGTGTCGGATACGGTTGACCGAACCGTATGGGACCTGCTGAGCATCGCATACGAACAAACACAATATGCGACATAAACGATTTATTAAAAATGCCGCCGTTCTCACGGTCACATCGCTGATTTTACGTACTGTCGGCATCTTCTTCCGCATCTTTTTATCGGGCAAGATCGGCGCTGACGGCATGGGCTTATACCAATTGATCGTGTCTGTTTACGTGCTGGGCGCCACGTTTGCCACCTCAGGCATTTCCACCGCGGTTACACGGTTGATCGCCGACGAAATGGTATGCGGCACCGCACGATCGGTACGCCATATTTTACGCCGTTCGGTGTTGCTGAGCGTTTCAATCGGGATGATTTCGGCGGCAATCCTCTACGGCGGTGCCGATCTTATCAGCGCCTACGCCATCCACGACATGCGTGCCGCACCCGCCCTGCGCGTGCTTTGCTTCGGTTTGCCGTCAATGGGTATTTCTTCTTGCTTGCGCGGTTATCTCATCGCCAGACGAAAAGCTGCCGGCACATCATACGCGCAACTATTGGAACAAACCATACGCATTGGCGCGATCGTATTGCTCATCGACCGTTTTTCAACGAAAGGACTGGCAGGCGCTTGCATGGCGATCATGATCGGCGACACCTTGGCCGAATGGTCATCGTTGTTATATTTGTTTGTGCGTTATCGGTTGGACGTGTGCCGCTTACAAGCAGAGGTGCCACGCGATCACCGCGCGGCGACGCCATCAACGGTGCGGCGGTTACTCGCGATCGCCGCGCCAATCACAGCGGGGCGGTATCTGAACAGTGCCCTACGCACCGTTGAAAATCTGTTGGTGCCGAACCGTTTGGCACAATACGCCCACTCAAGCGAAACAGGACTCTCACAATTTGGCGCGCTCAAAGGAATGGCATTACCGTTAGTTTTCTTTCCCGCCTCCTTTTTGTCGGCGCTGTCGACGTTGCTGATTCCCGAAATCTCGTCGGCAACCGCTTTAAAGCAAACCAAAAAAGTCAACCGCGCAATTGCACGCACATTGCGCTTAACGCTCATCAGTTCCTTTCTGATTGGTGCGGCATTTTGGGCGTTTGCGGATGAGATCGGCCTTTTGTTATATGACAGTCACGATGTGGGACAGTATTTATTGGTGCTCGCACCACTGACACCCATCATGTATTTGGAAAGTATGGTGGACGGCATCCTCAAGGGATTAAACCAACAGGTCAGTTCTCTGAAATACAGCGTAGCAGATTCGGCGATTCGTATCGTGCTGATCGTGCTGGTCGTACCGCATTTTGGCATGAATGGTTTTTTGGGGATTATGGTGCTCAGCAATTTGCTCACCTCACTTCTCAATACACGGCGATTACTCCAAGTGACAGGTTTGTCACTTCAGGTAGGCGAATGGATCCTAAAGCCGTTGCTGGCTGCCGCAGTTGCCATCGTCTTGACAAACGGTATCGGCACACTACCTTTTTTAGCAAATGGCGACGGAATAATCGCAACAATTGCGGGCATCCTGTGTCTGTGCGGGCTATATGTGTTTTTGTTATGGATGCTTGGTTGTTTGCGCATTTCTAACCTCAAAAACGGGCTTTCATAATTTTTTAAAATTTTTAAAAATTTTCCTTGACAACGACCGAATGATAGTGAAGTCGGATCGTAGCCATG
>JAZOQQ010000111.1:0-2573 GCA_045656165.1 Acutalibacteraceae bacterium | reverse complement strand
ACAACCGAGATCGGTGAACAGTGCCTGCAATCCCTCGCCGGCAGCCACCGCAACAAAACCGAACTCTTCTTCCGGTTCTACGCGCGCGGGAGCCGCTTGCACTTCTTCCTCTTCGGGAACCCAGCCGGCATTTTCGTGTTGGATACGCATGTTTTCTACTTTAACCGTTTCAAACGCACCGTATTCAACGCCTTTGCTCAGTGCTTTACCGGGATCGTTGGTGTGTACGTGGACTTTGATGATTTCTTCATCGTCTACTACCACGACACAGTCACCGATGGTTTCCAAGAAAGCACGAAGCTGGATAGGGTCTTTGGTACATTTCGGATCACGGGCCACAATAAACTCAGTACAGTACGTGAACGTGATATCAGTTTCAAACGAAGCAGCGGCGCTGGCTTTTTTGGTGGGGGCAGGAGAGGCGGCAATTTCGCCTTCAACGATTGGTTTGCCGGCAAAGACATCCTGCATGGCACGCAGAACAATGCACAGGCCTTGACCGCCCGCATCCACAACGCCCGCTTTTTTGAGAACCGGTAACAAATCGGGGGTGCGCTGTAAGGATGCATCCGCTTCATCACAGATGGCGGCCCAAACATGCTCAACCGAGGTGTCGGCGGCCGAGGCGGATACACCGTTAGCGGCCGCTTCACGAGCAACCGTTAAGATGGTACCTTCGGTGGGCTTCATAACGGCTTTGTAAGCAGCTTCAACACCGAGCGTTAAGGCGTTAGCTAAATCGGCTCCGGTTGCGGTTTCCTTGCCTTTGAGGCCTTTGGAAAAGCCACGGAACAAAAGGGACAGAATAACACCGGAGTTGCCGCGCGCACCGCGAAGTAACGCGGAAGAAGCGGTGTCAGCTGTTTGCGTAACGGTCGGATTGTCTAAACGAGCCAATTCACGCGCAGCGGCGGAGAAGGTCATGGACATATTCGTGCCGGTATCACCGTCGGGAACAGGAAAAATATTCAGTTCGTCGACTTGTTGTTTTTGACCGGCGAGTACGTTGGATGCGGAAATCATCGCATCGCGTAAAAGGTTACCTTGTATCAACAGTAGCACTCCTTTATGATGAGGACGAGGGGGATTGCAGCCACATCGTATTAGGTTTATTCGGATTTCATTCCGTCAATATACACATTTACTTTCTTGACTGCCAAGCCGGTTGCTTCCTCAACGGTATAGCGAACTTTGTTGACAATGCTTTTTGAAATTTCGGCAATGTTCATGCCATAGATGACGCAGATGTGAAGATCTACGATCAATTTGTCATTTTCGCTGCGAACATGAATACCTTCATCCGCGTAAGTGCGTTTGGAAAAAATAGAGCGCAGGCCTTGACGGGTGCCGCTTTTCATCATACCGGCGACGCCGTAGCAGGAGGAGACGGCATTACCGATCAAATAAGCAAAATATTCCTGCGAGATCTCAATGAATCCCAAATGGTTTTCAATACGGATCATGTTGGTTAACACACCTTTCCGTGAAATTTAACGGGTTTTAGGCAAGAACGCATAAAACACCACTTTGTGATATTATAGCGCAAACGCTGTAAATAATCAAGAGAAATTTCAAACTCGTTATGGAATTGACAAGTGCCTATAATTGTATTATAATATACAGGATATTTTTTTAGGAGTGAAATCTCGTGGGTTATACTTTGGCACAAAAACTGATACGCTCACATTTGGTGTGCGGCGAAATGCGTGTCGGTGAAGAAATTGGACTTAAAATCGACCAGACCTTAACGCAGGATGCTACCGGTACGATGGCGTATCTGGAGTTTGAGGCCATGGGCGTGCCGCGTGTGCGTACCGAACGTTCGGTTGCTTATATTGATCACAACACATTACAGACGGGGTTTGAAAATGCTGATGATCATCGGTATATTCAAACGGTCTGTCGCAAACACGGTATTTATTTTTCGCGTCCCGGTAACGGCATTTGCCATCAGGTGCATTTGGAACGCTTCGGTATTCCGGGTAAAACTCTGATCGGTTCGGATAGTCATACACCGACCGGCGGCGGCATTGGTATGCTGGCGTTTGGCGCAGGTGGATTGGACGTGGCGGTTGCCATGGGTGGTGGTACGTATTATATTACCATGCCGAAAATGGTGCGCGTTAATTTGACGGGGCAGTTACAGCCGTGGGTTGCGGCGAAAGACGTCATTTTAGAAGTTTTGCGGCGTATGTCTGTAAAAGGCGGCGTGGGTAAGATCGTGGAATACGGTGGCGAAGGCGTGTTGTCTTTGTCGGTGCCGGAACGCGCAACCATTACCAATATGGGAGCAGAATTGGGTGCGTCCACCTCGATTTTTCCGTCGGACGATGTGACGCGTGCATTTATGAAAGCACAAGGTCGTGAAAAGGATTGGGTAGCGTTGCAACCGGATGACGATGCCAAATACGACGAGGTCATCGATATTGATTTGAGCGCATTGAAGCCGCTTGCTGCTTGTCCGCACTCGCCGGATGCCGTTCGTCCTGTTTCTGAACTCCAAGGTATGGCGGTCGATCAGTGCTGCATCGGTTCCTGTACGAATTCATCGCTGATGGATATGCTTAAAGTCG
>JAZOQQ010000110.1:0-4794 GCA_045656165.1 Acutalibacteraceae bacterium | reverse complement strand
CACGATCACACACGATCACGCGTGACGGTTCTGCGCTTTTGCAAGCCGCAGCCGCCAACGCACCACCCATGTTACCGACACCGATAAATCCCACGTCGTATTGTTTCATATTTCTCACCTGATCTGTCCGTCACCACGGATAATGTATTTATACGTTGTCAACTCGCGCAACCCCATCGGTCCGCGCGCGTGTAATTTCTGAGTCGAAATACCGATCTCACAACCTAAACCGAACTCGCCGCCATCGGTAAAGCGCGTGGACGCGTTCACGTACACCGCCGCGCTGTCCACCGCCGCCGTAAAGCGTGCGGCGGCTTTTTCGTTTTGTGTCACAATGGCTTCGCTGTGTCCCGTGGAATGTGCCGCAATGTGTGCCACCGCCGCGTCCACGTCGTCCACAACGCCGACCGCTAACACGTAATCCAAAAACTCCGTATCAAAATCGCGCTCACCCGCCGGCGTACCGTCTACGATCGCCGCCGCACGCGTGTCCACGCGCAACTCAACACGATCACCGATACGCGCTTTCAACTTCGGCAAAAACGTCGGGGCGATCGCCTTATGTACCAAGCACACCTCCGCCGCATTACACACCGACGGACGGCTGGTCTTCGCATTTTCCACAATAGCGAGTGCCTTGTCCACATCCGCATCCGCATCCACGTAAATATGGCAAATGCCGGTTCCCGTTTCAATGCACGGTACCAAGGCATTTTCCACACAAGCACGGATCAGACCCGCACCGCCGCGCGGGATCAGCAGATCCACAAGGCCTACCGCCGTCATCAACTCGTTCGCACTCGCACGCGTGGTATCCTGTACCAACTGGATCATGGTTTTAGGCAACCCCACCTGACGTAAGCCGTCGTGCAAGGCCTCCACGATCGCCTGTGACGAGCGGAACGCTTCTTTACCGCCACGCAACACGCACACGTTACCGCTCTTAAACGCCAACGCGGCCGCATCCGACGTCACGTTCGGACGGCTCTCGTATATCATGGCGGTAACCCCCATCGGTACCGACACTTTTTCAATCAACAATCCATTTTCGCGCTCCACGCGCTCGATCACACGACCAATCGGGTCGGGCAACGCCGCTACCTCGCGAATCCCGTCTGCCATGGCAACGATACGCGCCGCCGATAATGCCAAACGGTCGATCATCACGCTCGACAGCGCTTCCCGCGCCGCCTCAACGTCAACCGCATTCGCTGATAAGATCGCCTCGGTGTGTGCAACCAGTGCATCCGCCATCGCATACAATGCGGCATTCTTCTGCTCGGTTGTCAACAGCGCGGCCGTCGCGCAAGTGCGCTTGGCGGCTTGCAAAATCTCCTGTGTGGTCATACCGTTTGCTTCCTTCCGCAAAAACGAGTACCCACGGCCTGACCGGCCGCAATATCGTACAAAATTTCGGGGTTTTCTCCGTTCGCGATCACCATATCAATGCCCGCTTCCGTCGCCAACTGTGCCGCATGCAGTTTGGTCGCCATGCCACCGGTCCCCAGCGACGTACCCGCGCCGCCCGCGAGGGCTAACACCTGCTCGTCAATAGCGTGCACCAACGGAATCAACTTTGCATCGGGATGCGTGTGCGGATCCGCCTCATACAAACCGTTAATATCCGATAACAACACCAGCAAATCCGCATCGGCATTTACTGCCACGATCGCACCCAGCGTGTCGTTATCACCGATACCGATCTCATCGGTGGAAACCGTGTCGTTCTCGTTAATGATCGGCAACGCCTGCAATTCCAACAAGCGGAACAGCGTGCGGTGGAAATTCTCACGGCGCTTTTCGTCCTTCAAATCATCCCCCGTCAGCAGAATCTGCGCCACGGTATGATAATATTCCGCAAACAACTTATCATAGGTATACATCAACTCGCACTGACCCACCGCCGCGGCGGCCTGTTTGGTCGCCATATCGGCGGGGCGGGCGCTCAATCCCAGTTTACCGACACCCATGCCGATCGCGCCGGAGGATACTAGTACGATCTCATGACCGGCATTTTTTAAATCACTCATCACCTTGCACAACTGTTCCACACGACGGATATTGATATGTCCCGTCGCATGCGCCAGCGTGGAGGTGCCCACTTTAATGACAATGCGCACAATCCTCACCCCTGATGTAACTGCGTCTGAATCGCATCGATATACAACGCAACGTCCTTAAATACGTCATTGGATGCCGCCGTATACGGTTCTAACGTCGATGTAATGGTCAACACGTACGGATGCGCCGCATACACGATCGCCGCATCGTGATACGCCTGACTGCCCTGCTCACCGTATTTGTGTGCCACCGCATAGGTGTCACCGAGCGCGGCGGTGAACTGGCCTTCCGCCGTAGTGGAAGTCAACCATGTCTTCAAACGCTTCGCATCGGCACTGCCCTCTTCGATGAAACGGGCAATGTCTTCAAAATATAAACCGGCATCGCGTGCCGACAAATAGCCAAAACGCGGTTTCGGGAACTGCAACACACATGCGCGTTTGGCGTTCGAACTGACACCGATGGATTCGGCATACTCGTTAAACCCTTTAAAGCCAAACTCTTGGTTGAGCATGTAATAGGCGGTGTTGTCGCTGTAACGGATTGCATACTCCATCAATTCGCCAACGGTAAACTCCGTACCGATCGGCTGATTATCAATATGCTTGGAACCGCCCTGCTTCTTGGTCATCTTGAGCTTTTTGGTCTGATCCACACCGCTCTCCATCAAATACTTCACGTACGGCGCCTTGATAACGCTCGCCGTCTGATAGATCTCGTCTGCGCGGTACTCCACGCTGTATCCCGTTTTTAAATCTTTATAATATACCGATAACACATCCTTGTGCGAACGGCATACACCGGTCAGGCGCGCCAACAATTCGGGATCAATCGCTTTGCCGTCGGGACAGTTGACAAGCAGTTCTGCCGACGCATCGCCTTTATCGGTGGTGGTCGGTGCCAACGTGGTAGTCGGCTTGGTCGTCGTGGTCGTAGTCGGTGCCGTGGTCGCCGGTTCCGATTTTCCACCGCCGCAACCGGCCAGTAATAACACCAAACAGACCGCCAAAGCCATCAGTTGTAACCCGCTTTTTTTCATTTTACACGCCGCCTTCTTTCACTTTCTAACAACGGAGCCAAGTGTTTCTCTGTCGTTTTTTCGGTCAGTTTCACAATTCCTGACCGGTCGGTTTTTCCGTTTTTTGAAAATACGGAAAAAATGATAAAAAAATCTGCCAATTCTCAAAAATGCATTGACAACGGCAGTTTTTTCCTGTATTATAGTATACTGCACTATCGTAGGGAAGTATGCAAACACCGTGTTTAGTGTACCATATTCCGTCGAAAAAAGCAAGGTTTTTTTCGCAGAAAATGTGTGCTTCCCCGTGCATGGTTCCGTGGCAAACCCGCCGCCCGTTTTACGCGCGGCAAGGCAAACTATAAAACAGGAGTGATGGAAGCCGATGGTTAATATCAAACCGGTCCAACTTGGCAAAACAACCCGTATGAGCTTTTCCAAGATCAACGAAGTGTTGGATATGCCGAACCTCATCGAGATTCAAAAGAACTCGTATCAGTGGTTTTTAGAAGAAGGTCTGAAAGACGTCTTCAACGACACCACGACCATCACCGATTACACCGGTAATTTATCGCTGGAGTTTCTCGACTACCGGCTGGATGAAACGCCGAAGTACACGGTTGAGGAGTGCAAGGAACGCGACGTTACCTATGCCGCTCCTTTACGCGTGCGTGCGCGTCTTATCAATAAAGAAACCGGCGAAATCAAAGAATCCGAAGTGTTCATGGGCGATTTCCCGCTCATGACCGAAAGCGGCACCTTCGTCATCAACGGTGCGGAACGCGTCATCGTGTCCCAGCTCGTTCGTTCGCCGGGTGTCTATTTCGGCATGTCGTACGACAGCACGGGTAAAAAACTCTTTACCTCCACCGTCATTCCCAATCGCGGTGCTTGGTTGGAGTATGAGACCGATTCGTCCGACGTGTTCTATGTCCGCATCGACAAAAACCGCAAGCTCCCCATCACCACCTTCGTGCGTGCATTAGGTCTGGGCTCGGATGCTGAGTTGTTGGATTTCTTCGGCGAAGATGCCCGCATCCTCGCAACCTTGGAGAAAGACATCGCCAAGAACACCGAAGAAGCCCTGCTGGAAGTATATCGCAAACTGCGTCCGGGTGAACCGCTCACGCTGGAAAACTCGCAGCAGCATCTGGAGAACCTGTGCTTTGACCCCCGCCGTTACGATCTGTCTCGCGTGGGCCGCTATAAATATAATAAGAAATTAGGTATCTCCAACCGCTTGGCCGGTTGCCGTCTCAGCCGCCCGATCATCAACCCCCTCACGGGTGAAGTCATGGCGGACGCCGGCGAATTCGTCAACCGCGAGCAAGCCATGGCGATTGAAAACGCCGGTGTCTGCGTCGCCTACGTTGACGTGGAAGATCACGGCGATCACACCGAAGTTAAGATCATTTCCAACGGCATGGTCGATCTGTCGCTGTACGTCAGCGAAGCGGTGTACGATGCCGTCAAGAAGATCGTCAACGAACGCGTGCGTTTCTCCGTATTGCAAGAGATCTTAGACAGCACCGACGGCGATGAAGCGCTGATCGAAGCGTTGTTGGCCCGTGCTGCCGATTTGGTTCCCAACCACATCATTGTGGACGATATTCTTGCTTCCATCAACTACGTCAACTGCCTTGGTCACGACACCGGCACCCCCGATGACATAGACCACTTGGGCAACCGCCGCATCCGCTCGGTCGGTGAACTGT
>JAZOQQ010000109.1:0-6643 GCA_045656165.1 Acutalibacteraceae bacterium | reverse complement strand
TGCGGAAAAATGCCGATATGCTGTGTCAAGCGAAATTTCTTACCGGGCGGCACCGCTTCTTCACCATATAATTGCACGAAATTTTCACGTTCCGTATGCGCGTGCGAAATCTCGGTCAACTTACCGTCACAAAACAAAAAGATCGGACTGTCGCCAATGTTACACAACACCACGTCATCGCCCGTAAAACACAACATCGACGCCGTGGTTCCCATGCGCACATTGGTTTGCCGCATTTCCGCACACACCGCGTCATTGGCAGCACGGCAAACAGCAGGCACCCACTCCTCCGCACGGCCGATGCGATGACGATGCGCGTCGCACGCCGCCTGCATAGCCAAATACGAGGCACGCTCACCGGCACGAATACCGCCCATGCCGTCGAACACGCCCAGCAAAACGGGATGGCGTGTCGAAGCCGACACCACACTCGGCCACGCACCGCGTACCACACGTCCGTTTAGGTAAAACGTGTCTTCATTTTTTTCGCGACGATAGCCCGTGTGGCTAATGCCGCAAGCCGCTATTTTCATACCGTCACCCTCGCGAAACAACGTCGGTGTAAACGCGTTTCATCTCTTTTGTGTAAATACCGAAAATCTCCAACAAAGCAGCCGTTTGAGCATTTTGCGAAAACACAAACAACAGCGAAAGAAACGTGTTCCACGTCATCTTCCGCTTTTCGTTTTCAATCGCTACGAACGTTTGACGTCCTAAACCGATCATAGCCGCCAACTCTGCTTGCGACAGGTGCAACATGGTACGCAACACCTGCAAATTTTTCGTCATGTTCGCGACCGCTTTCTCTTTACAACTTTCACTAAGTTCGTATGCCATTTTTTCACTCCCTATACCGCTTCATTCGGTTTTCACGCACACAAAACATCACGTTAAAATACTACTTCTCCAGTGTACACCTTCCGCCAAATTTTGTCAACACAAAATGCGACATTTTGTCACAAAATATTCCGTGGTTTTTTCTTGGATTTTTCCCGCTCCGAAACCCAAAAAACCGCCTGTGGCTTTTGGCCACAGGCGGTTTTACGTGATATACGTTTAGAACGCTTTGACAAGTTCATCCGCATCGGTCAACGGACGGTTTTGTTTGAGAGCGGTCTCTTTGAGCGTCAACTTGCCGTCGTACGCGGTCAAGCCCTTACGCAGATGCTTGTTCTCTTTGAGCGCTTTCTCAGCACCCTTGTCGGCGATCTGCAGCAAGAACGGCAACGTTGCGTTGCACAGCATGATCGACGCGGTACGCGCAAACGCCGAAGGAATGTTATCCACACAATAGTGCAGGATGCCCTCTTCGTAGTACACCGGATCGTCGTGCGTGGTGCTGCGGCAGGTTTCCACCGCGCCTTCGTCGTCGCACGCGACGTCCACGATCATAGCGGAGGGTTTCATCATCTTCAGATCCTCACGCGTGATGAGGTGATCCTTGCGATGTTTCGGCCACATGATGCAGTTGATAATAACGTCGCTCTCCTTGATGCAACGCACCAAATTTTCACGGTTGGACATGAGGAACGACACGTTCGCGGGCAACTGGCTCTTCGCCTGTTCCATCGCTTTGAGGTTGACGTCCAAGATGCGAACCGTGTTGCCGAAACCGGCAGCCAGTTCAGCCGCACCGAGACCCGAATTACCGCAACCGATGATCGACACGACCGGCGTTTCAATACCCGTCACGTTGGCAAGCAGCGTACCGTTGCCGCCGAACACCGAGTGGCTGTGATGCAAAGCCGCCAAGAAGCCGCCTTTACCTGCCAAAATGGACATCGGCTTGAGCAGCGGGAACAAGCCCTGCTCATCGGTAATATCCTCGTACGCGATAGCGGTCACGTGGCTTTCCAGGATCGCATCGGTCTCTTCGGGATGCGCGTTGGAATGGATGTAGGTGAACACGATCTTGTCGCGGTTCATGTATTTCCACTCCTGCGGGAACATCTCCTTAACTTTGTAGAACAGATCCGCTTTGGTAAACACTTCCTCCGCGGTTTCCAGAATGGTCGCACCGGCGGCCGCGTACTCCGCGTCCGTGTAACCGCTGCCCACACCGGCACCGGCCTGCACCAACACTTCGTGACCTCTCGCCACGATCTGTCCCACCGCCGCGGGCGTTGCCGCTACACGGAACTCATTAGGTTTGATTTCTTTCAGAACACCGATAATCATATGCTTTGACTCCTTTTCACACAATACTTTTTTATCATGCATCAACGGTTACAGATTATCTATCGAAAATTCGCCAAATCCTTCACCAAAGACTTCCCTGGCATCGCACACCACGATAAACGACTTTTCCGCATCGATCTCGGTCACCGCGGTTTTGATAGCCGTGATCTTGTTGGGTTTGGCGGCGCACATCAACACGTTTTTGTTACCGCCCGTATACGCACCTTTACCTTGCAGGATGGTGGCACCCAGCCCCATGGTCATCAACCGCTCGGTGATCTCCGCCGACTTATCGCTGACGATCACGGTCAACTTCGCGCTCTCCATACCGTACACCGCCAAATCCATCGCCTTGCTGGAGATATACATGGCAATAATACCATACAATGCGTTGTCCATCCGCCCCATCGTCAAGGCGTAGACGGTAACGACCAACACGTCGATCACCAAACAGATCTTACCGATACTGATGTTGTGGAACTTATATTTGAGCAACCGCGCTGCCAGTTCGGTACCGCCGGTTGTCGCACTTTTACGCATCATCAAACCCAACGCAATACCCAACAGCACGCCACCGTATAAACTCGCCAACAACGGATCCATCGGCGGGAACTTATACAACAGATCCAATCCGTCAATGCACAGCGAACTCACAAAGGTCGCAAACACCGACGCAAACAGCAAGTTCCAACCCTGCTTACGCACGCCGATGATCATCAACGGCACGTTCATCAAAAACACCGTTGTACCGATCGGCAATATGGGAATAAAATGATGGATAACCTGTACGATACCCGTAAAGCCGCCCATCGCGATCGAGTTGGCTTGAAAGAAACAGTTAAACGCAAAGGCATACAGCACACAGCTTACCGCGATAACACCGTAATCCCACGCATATTGAGCAATTTTGTTTTTCATGTACGCCCCTCCTCGGCGTTACGAAACACCGCACGGTATTTTTGCGGCGGCATACCGTACGCCTTGGCAAATAATCGACAAAAATAAAAGGCATCCGAAAACCCGACGGTGCGCGCGATCTCGTTGATTTGAATATCGCTATGTCGCAGCATCGCTTCCGCATTGCTCAAGCGAATATCGTTGCGGTACTGTACGGGACTTTTCCCCGACCACCGTCTAAAACAACGATAAAAATACGCCGAACCCACGCCCGCCATCACCGCATATTCCTCGATCTTGCGATTTTCATTCCACTCGGCGCGCAACGCTTCCACGCCCGACCGAATGGGATAATATAACGCCGACCGTTCTTCTGCCGCCGATACGATGGCATCCAGTAAATGGTACACCGCCGCATTCAACCGCACACGGTTGCGCAATTCCGCTTGGTGAAACACACGGCTGACAGCCGCCGTTCGCATCGCAAACACGTTGTCCTGACGACTCGCCAAAATACAAATGCGATCCGAAAGCACGATCTCGTCGCCCTGCTCATCCAGCAAATGGAAATTTAAGGTGTACGAATCAATCAAATCACCTTGTCCGTCGGGCACTTGCGCGTGATATTGCACACCGCGCGGCAAAAACACCACGTCGCCCTTGGCAGCCGTTACGGTGTTACCGCCTCGCTCGTAAAACGTCGCGTGAATGTCGGTGCACACGATAAACAACCCGCTGTGCGAGCGCGGTGCGTTCTCAAACCGCGTATAGGTGTGATCCTTACTCCAATTTTCCGGAAACACTTGCAGATCCCGCACTTGCGTTTGGTACTCGCCAAGTGCCGAAATCGAGATAACCTTCACCGCGCTCCCCCCCAAGATGACATAACCCTATCATATCCGCCCCTCTGCGAAAAGTAAATGCACAAATCGTAAAATAACTGGATTATTCTATACTCACTCATCCGCCACACGATTCTGTTGTCACGCCCCCCGATCGCGTGATGCCCGATAAATTGTTAAATTTTTATCAAGCGATCAAAGCCGAAAGGAACGTGCCGCTCAAAAAAACGGATACTAAAAGCGCGGCGTTGCTCGTATCTCGGCAGAGTGGCGGGAGTTACCCATCCGACAATCTTTGACAAAAAATAATCAATTCTTGTATTCGGTGACAGCGCATGGTATACTCCCTATGAATCAACGCTAAAGGAGGAACCCCCTTTTATGATGTATGCCGCGTTGGCGGTGTTTGCCGCCGCATACGTACTCATGCTGATCTTCAGCAAATTCCGCCCCTACATTGCGCTGGGCGCCGCCGCCGTGTTTATCATCACCGGCATGTTGCCGCTCAACCAAATCGTCGGTGCGATCGACTTCAACGTCATCTTGATGATCGCCGGCACCATGGGCATCGTTGCCTTGTTTATCGAAAGCAAAATGCCCGAACTGTTGGCCGATCTCATCATGGAAAAAGCCCCTCACGTCATGTGGGCAGCCGTCGCCATGTCGTTGTTTGCCGGTGTCATTTCCGCTTTTGTGGATAACGTCGCCACCGTACTGATGGTCGCGCCTGTCGCGCTGGAAATTTGCAAAAAACTCAAGACCAACCCGGTTCCCTTTATCATCGGCATCGCCGTTTCGTCTAACCTGCAAGGCGCCGCCACCTTGGTTGGTGACACTACCGCTATCATGCTCGGCTCAGCGCTGGATATGAGTTTCACAGACTTTTTCTGGTATCAGGGTCGCCCCGGCATCTTCTTTGCCGTAGAACTCGGCGCCGTGCTGTCGGCACTCATTTTGGCGTTCCTGTTCCGCAAGGAAAAAGCCCCCATCCCCAAAATGTTCGAGCGCACCGTCGTCACCGACTACGTACCCACCGCGTTACTGCTCGGCACCATCGTGTTGCTCATTGCCGCTTCCTTTATTCCGAACAAACCCGACGTCACCAACGGTCTGATCTGTTGCACCCTGCTGGTGATCGGCCTCATCTATAATCTCATAAAGAAGAAAACACTTTCCGCCGTTACCGCACCGCTTAAAGAGATCGACTTTGAAACCATCGGCTTGCTTCTCGGTCTGTTCCTAATGCTCGGCGCGATCACCGAGCAAGGCGTGATCAAAGCAGCAGCCAACCTGCTCGCCCAAGCCGGCGGCGGCAACGTATTCTTGCTGTATACCATCATCGTGTGGGGTTCGGTCATCATTTCCGCGTTTATCGACAACATTCCCTACGTTGCCACCATGATCCCCGTCATTGCCGGTCTGGCATCCGCCTTAAACGTTGATCCCACCGTGCTGTACTTCGGCTTGCTGTCGGGCGCCACGCTCGGCGGCAACTGCACCCCCATCGGTGCCTCCGCCAACATCACCGGCATCGGCATTCTGCGCAAAGAGGGCTATACCGTCAAAAACGCCGATTTCTTTAAAATCGGTATCCCATTCACCGTAGCGGCGATTATCCCTGCCTATATCTACCTGTGGTTGATGTACGGCATCTGATACCTTAAAACAAAAAACGGACAGCGGCAACCGCCGCTGTCCGTTTTTGATTATCGCAAATAATCGTCGTCCCACTCGCTCTCCGGTTCAGGTGGGGTATTCTTGGCCAGCTCCTCGTTTTTGTCAATCTGTGCCAAGATCTCGTCCAAGCGCTCACGCACGTACCGCACCTCATCGTCATGAAATGCCAGCGTGATCGCCTCTACCCAAGTGGGGTTGCCGAACGGCTTGGCGTAACTCACGCCGTCCTCCAAGCAGAACTCCTCAATGGCCGCATCCCAAAACGCCAATGCATCCGCCTGCACGTCGTACACCAACTCAATCCAGCAAGCACGCCAGTCCTCCGGCGCTTTTCCGTGACACATCTGATCCGTAATCACCTGATTGGTCTGCGCGTCAAATTCGGCCGACACATATATATGGTTGCCGTCCAGTGAACGCTCCCAGCACTCAGGGTCCACTAATTGAAACCGAATCATCGGTCCCACTCCTTCCTCATCTCACGCTAATACGAGCCAACCTGCTTCGTTCGGCATTGCCAAGCATGACAAAACGGTAAATCACCGCCCCGAACACATCGTCATCATTATACACCGAAGCGCAAGACAAGTCAACCGTTGCAAAAATGGACCATGGGAAACCCATAGTCCATTTTGTTTACCCCTATCAATCCAACGGCTTCATCGTGGGGAATGGTAAAATTTAAACAACATCCTGTTTTATAAGTTCTTATATCCTTTTATAACTTGCCTTTTACAACCAGCCTAAGCACGGATTTTCTTATATCTTCTTATAAAATTTTATAATTCGGTTTGAAACTGTGGTAAAATTGTGGTAAATTAAACACTATTAATTTTTGTTGTGTCCCACAGATTCTAACCTTGACATTAAAACTCGTTTCCAATAACTTTCTCTATCATCTATATCATTTTCAATGTTTGATTCAACTATTTCTAATAAGGTGAATTTATAATTTTCACGAGCATACTGTATGCCACCATTAGAATCTATTAATTTTCTTAAATCCACATCACCGCCATGACCATCACATATATAGTCACTCCACCGTT
>JAZOQQ010000108.1:0-6382 GCA_045656165.1 Acutalibacteraceae bacterium | reverse complement strand
GCAGCACAGCGCTACGTATCCAAGTACCGCGCGGAGCAGGATCAACAGAAGGTTAATGATACCGTCGGCTTGATTCATCAGGTTTATCTGCTCATAACGGCTGTTTTGACGGTTGTCTTTGTTGTATTATATTTCTTTATCGACGGTATCTACGTGAAGCTGACGCCTGCCGAAATGGAAACGTTCAAGGCGTTATATATTATGGCGGCGGCGTACAGCGTGACCGCGTTCCCGTTTGTCCCGTTAGCCGGCATTTTGCGTTCGTATGAAAAGTTCATCCAAGTCAAAACGGTTGATTTGGTGCATAAGATTTTGATCGTTGTTTTAACCGCCGCGGCATTGCTTGCCGGTGTGGGTGTCTATGCGCTGGTGCTGGTTCACTTAATTGCCAGTGTAGCGGTTATCGTGATGCGCTTGATTTTCATCAAACGCTGCACACCGGTGAAAGCGAATTTTTCGTATCGGGATCCGGCGAAGATCAAGGAGTTGTTCGGATTTTCCATTTGGTCCTCCGTTTACGACGTGGTGATGCGGTCGTTTTTGGCGATTGCGCCCTCCGTTTTGGGTGTGGTATCCGGTTCTGTTGAAATTGCTGTGTTCGGATATGCTGTGAGCATTGAGGGTCACATTTTCTCGTTCGTTAACGGCATCAAAGGCTTTTTCATGCCGCAGCTGTCGCGTATCAACGTTGACGAAAACGACGAAAACAAGAGCGAGCACGTGCTGTCGTTGATGGTATCGGTCGGCAGATTTATTTTGATCCTGTTCGGGCTGATATTTGTCGGCTTTTTGGTTCTGGGGCAAGATTTTATTACCTTGCTGGTCGGTGCCGATTATCGCAACGCGTATTATTGCGTTTTACTGATCTGCGGCTACGGTCTGATTGCCTATCCGCAGCAGATTGCGAACACTTATGTCATTGTGCAAAACAAGGTCAAAGAACGGGCTGTTAACTCACTGGTCGCGTTTGGCGTGTATTTGCTTTTGGTCTTTTTCTTGGGCAAATGGTGGGGCGAGATCGGCATCAGTGTTGCAATCTGTATATCCCTGGTGTTGCAAACCGTTCTGATGAATATTCTCTATGTTAAAAAGCTGCATATCCGGATAGGCGCGTTTTTTAAGGCGTGTCATCTGAAACTCCTGCCCGGATTTGCTTTGTTCGCGGTGATTGCGTTTGGGCTCTCGCGTATTCCGATATCCGGATGGATCGGCTTTGCCGTGAAGGTTGTGCTGATCGTGGCGGTGTATGCGGTACTGGTATGGACAATGTTTTTGAACGCTTCGGAAAAGAAAATGCTGTTCGGCAGATTTTTGAAAAAAGGGTAAAGGAGAATACTATGCTTATTTCACACGAACAACTGCGCGAAATCAACGAGGTGCAAATTGAGATCTTACGGGCTGTTTCCGATGTGTGCAAACAGCTGGGAATCCCCTTTTTTATGGTGCACGGCAGTCTGCTTGGTACGATTCGCGATCACAAGTTTGTGCCGGGTGATGACGATATTGATATCGCCCTGTTCCGAAAAGACTACGATCGCTTTGTGAAAGATGCCCCCGCTTTGTTGAATGAGCGGTATTTTATTCAGACTTGTCAGTCGGACCCTGCCTATCCGCTCGGCTTCGGCAAGGTGCGCGACAGCGAAACCACTTATATCATCGAAGATGCTCGCCATCTTCGTATGAATCACGGTATTTATATCGATGTTTTCCCAATCGACCATTGCGAAAAGCCGGGCAAAAAAGCGAAGCTTATCGCGTATAAACATAAGCTGCTCAACATGCGCATCGCAGCGGTGTTTGATTTGAAAAATCAATCGGCAAAGAAAAAGCTGGTGCGGTTTGCCACCAAGCTGTTGTATCCGTCACACGCCGCGGCGATCCGCGCCAGAGAACAGTTGCTCACCGGCTGTGCCGAGAGCGGGTACGTGCGGGTGTCAGGCGGCAAAGGGAAAGAGCAGGGAATGCCGCTTGCATGGTTCGAAAACGCTGTTCCGGAGACCTTTGAAGGCGTGGATGTGTTTATTCCAAGCGGATACGATCACTATTTGACGCGAATCTACGGCGATTATCGCAATCGCACTTTGGTGGAAAACAAGGTGTCGGATGAACAGAATATTGAGGTTAATGCGTGCGTAGTGGATGTAAAAACGCCCTACACACAGTATCGATAAGGCGGAGAGTATATGGAAAAGTGGCGAGAGGTCTACACGGAAGAGCAAATTCAACAAGTACAGAAGATCGAGTTGCAAAACCTAGAGGTCCTCAAAGAGGTTTGTGCCAAACTGAATATTCGCTTTTTTGCTTACGGCGGTACGCTGATCGGTGCGGTTCGTCACAAAGGCTTTATTCCGTGGGACGATGACCTGGACGTGGCGATGTTGCGTGAGGATTATGTGCGCTTTGTACGGGAAGCACCACAGCTGTTGCCCCAAAACTACGTGTTACAAACGCCGTATACGAGCAAAAAAACGCCCTATCCATATACCAAATTGCGCTTAAAAGGCACGACGTATATTGAATACGGCAATCACCGCTTGCCGATTGAGAAGGGCATTTACGTGGATATTTACCCCATTGATGACCTCCCGGACGATGATGCTCTCTATTATAGGCAATATAACGAATATCGGCGACTTGTCCGCTTGTATGTATGGCGGCAATGTCCCTATTTAAACGATCAACATACCGGTATAAAAGTTAAATTAAAAAAAGCCATGCGCTTTTTTCTGTCGATGCTGCTTAAAGTGATCCCGCAAGCCTATTTAATCCGCCGCATTGACGCAGTTGCCACCCGCTATAACGGCACGGACACCAAACGAAAAGGGAATCTCAATTTCCCGCGCCCCGTCAACGTGTTTTACAACCTGTTGCCGTTTGAGGAAGGCGAGTTGAACGGTCATTCGATTCTGTTGCCGGGTGGTTGGCACGAGCACCTGACTTCGCGGTACGGTGATTATATGCAATTGCCGCCGGAGGAAAAGCGGCTGGGGCATTTACCGTATATTTTAGATTTTGGAAATTACTGAAAGGCAGGGAATATCGATATGTCTTTATTTGAAAATAAAACCTTACTCATCACCGGTGGTACCGGTAGTTTCGGCAACGCGGTTCTCAACCGCTTTTTGAAAACCGACATCGGCGAGATTCGCATTTTCTCCAGAGATGAGAAAAAGCAGGATGATATGCGCCACGAATTTCAGGCGAAAATGCCGGAAGTTGCGGATAAGATCAAATTCTATATCGGCGACGTGCGTGACCTCGCTTCTGTCAAAAACGCGATGCATGGGGTGGATTACATCTTCCACGCGGCGGCCTTAAAGCAGGTGCCGTCTTGTGAGTTTTTCCCCATCGAAGCGGTGAAAACCAACGTCATCGGTACCGACAACGTGTTGACCGCCGCCATTGAAGCGGGTGTCAAGAACGTCGTTTGCCTGTCCACCGACAAGGCGGCATACCCTGTCAACGCGATGGGCACCTCCAAAGCGATGATGGAAAAGGTAGTCGTGGCGAAATCCCGCACCGTTGACCCTGCCAAAACCAAGATCTGCTGCACCCGTTACGGCAACGTCATGTGCTCGCGCGGCTCGGTCATTCCGCTGTGGATCGATCAGATCAAAGCGGGCAAGCCCATCACCAACACCGACGGCAACATGACGCGTTTCATCATGTCGCTGGACGAAGCGGTGGATTTGGTGCTGTTCGCGTTTGAAAACGGCGAAGCGGGCGATATTCTGGTGCAAAAAGCCCCTGCCTGCACCATCCAAACGCAGGCGGAAGCGGTGTGCGAACTGTTTGGTGGCGATAAAGCGAACATCAAGGTTATCGGTATTCGCCACGGCGAGAAAATGTACGAAACCCTGCTCACCAACGAAGAATGTGCGGGCGCCATTGATATGGGTGACTTTTATCGCGTGCCGTGCGACAACCGCGGCTTGAACTACGATAAATACTTTAATAAAGGCGATGCCGAACGCAATCCGCTGACTGAGTTTAACTCCAACAACACGGAACTGTTAAACGTGGAGCAGACCAAAGAGAAGATCGCATCGCTCAAATACATCCAAGAACGTTTGGCGGAGGATAAATAAGTATGGCTGCTTTTAAAAACAACGGCAAACTGAAACTCTTAATCATTGTCGGCACTCGCCCTGAGATCATCCGCTTGGCGGCGGTTATCAACAAATGCCGTGCCTATTTTGATACCATCTTGGCGCACACCGGTCAGAACTACGACTATAACTTAAACGGTGTGTTCTTCAAAGATCTCAAACTGGATGATCCCGATGTATATTTGGATGCGGTCGGCGCCGATCTCGGCGAGACCTGCGGCAACATCATTGCCAAATCCTATAAACTCATGACCGAGATCAAACCCGACGCCGTGCTGGTGCTGGGCGATACCAACAGTTGCTTGTCGGTTATCGGTGCGAAACGTCTGCACATCCCGATCTTCCACATGGAAGCGGGCAACCGTTGCAAAGACGAGTGCTTGCCGGAGGAAACCAACCGCCGCATTGTGGATATCATTTCCGATGTCAACATGGCGTATTCCGAGCACGCGCGTCGTTATTTGGCGGATTGCGGTCTGCCGAAAGAGCGCACCTACGTCACCGGTTCTCCGATGGCAGAAGTGTTACATAACAATCTCGCGGAAATTGAAGCGAGCGACGTGCACGAGCGGTTAGGGCTTGAAAAAGGTAAATATATTCTGCTTTCCGCGCACCGTGAAGAGAACATTGATACCGAGAAAAACTTTGTCAGTTTGTTTACCGCCATCAACAAAATGGCGGAAAAATACGATATGCCGATCCTGTACTCCTGCCATCCGCGTTCGCGCAACCGTTTGGACGCGAGCGGCTTTAAACTGGATCCGCGTGTGATTCGCCAAGAACCCCTCGGTTTCCACGATTACAACTGCTTGCAGATGAACGCATTTTGCGTGGTGTCGGATTCGGGCACGTTGCCGGAAGAAAGCAGTTTCTTTACCTCTGTCGGCCGCCCGTTCCCTGCCGTGTGCATCCGCACCTCCACCGAGCGTCCCGAAGCGCTGGATAAGGCGTGCTTTATCCTGTCGGGCATCGACGAGGTGGGCTTGCTGCAATCGGTGGATACCGCCGTCACCATGAACCAAAACGGCGATTACGGTATTCCCGTTCCCGATTATATCGAGGAAAACGTATCCACCAAAGTCGTCAAAATCATCCAGTCGTACGTCGGCGTGGTTAACAAGATGGTTTGGCGCAAATTTTAATTTTCCGAGGGGACTCTCATGAAGGCCGAAGAATTACTGATTGCTTTATTGCGCGCGCAACTGCGCGGTGAACCGTTTACCGAAACGGTAACATTTGAGCAATTTAAAGCAACTTATAAACTGGCACAGCGACACGACTTGGCGCACATGGTGTATGCGACGTTGCAAGCGGCTGATCGGTTGCCGGTACCGACAACAGCGGATGAACGTGCCTATTTAGAGGGCGTAGATGAACTGTTGACGGTGGTACAATATCGCTACGCCAAGTTGGAAGCGGAATGTGCTCATATTGCACAGGTGCTGGAACGCGAGCAGATCCCGTACGTGTTACTCAAAGGTGCGGTGTTGCGCGTGTTGTATCCCGAACCGTGGATGCGTACCAGTTGTGACATTGACGTGTTGGTACACGAAGAGCATCTGGATCGCGCCGTTGCGGCGTTGGTCGATGACGGCTTTGAAACCGACGGCGTGCGTGGTTATCACGATATTTCGCTGTACTGCGACGACGTGCATTTGGAGTTGCATCACAACGTCATGGAACGCCGTCCCAAAGCCGATACACTGCTTGTCACCATTTGGGAACACACCGTTTCCAAAGGGTATCAGCACGTGGAAAAACCGGATTTCTTTCTGTTTCATCACGTGGCGCACATGGCGTATCATTTTATGCAGGGCGGTTGCGGTATTCGTACCGTGATCGACTTGTGGCTGTTACGGCAAAACGCCAACATGGACGAAAGTGCCGTGCGTGCGCTTTGTGAAGAAGCGGGCTTGCTTACCTTCTATGAGGTAATGTGTTGCTTGGCGGAGCGTTGGTTCGGCGATCGTGTTGCCGAAGTTCCTGCCACGGTGGAACAGTTTGTGGCTTGCGGCGGTGCGTACGGTTCTCGCGATCAGCACAATGCCGCGAACGCCGCCAAGCACGGTCGTTACGGCTTGTTGACACATATGGTGTTTATGCCGTACCGTGATTTGAAATGCATCTATCCGTCGCTGGACGGCAAACCGTTGCTGACACCGTTTTATCAGTTGCGCCGCCTGTTTGCCAAACTGTCACGGAGCAAAAGCGCGTGGCAGCGTGTGAAAGGCGCACAATCGGCGGAAAACGTGGCTGCAGTCGGCGATGTTTTA
>JAZOQQ010000107.1:0-5091 GCA_045656165.1 Acutalibacteraceae bacterium | reverse complement strand
GCCACCGCGTTCCCCCTGCTTCTATTTGGTGAGATTATTCGTCTTTGGGTTGCTTGATAATGCCAACCAGTTTGCAGAATTCCATCACGACCAGCGGAACGAATACCAATCCCAAGCAGATGAGGTAATCGGTCCAGCGGTGCAGGTATTCGAGTTCAAAGGCGTGTTGTACGCCCGGCACCAAGCAGACCGCCAGCGTCAGACCGAACGCCGCGAGAGCCGCTAAATTGAGCGTCTTGTTGCCGAAGAAGCCAACCTTGAACAGCGACTTGTCGGAACGCATGTTGAACGCTTGCACGATCTGGCACAAAGCCAATACGATAAACGCCATGGTCTCGCCGCGATGTAACAGCGGATCGGTAGCCGCCAAACCCTTGATGGTTTCAATGGAAGCGCAACCGCAACCGATCCAGAACGCGACCAAGGTCAATACAGCGAACAGAACACCCTGCAACACGATACGAATGCCGAAACCGTTGGCAAAAATGCCTTCCTTTTTCGGCTTCGGTTTTTGATTCATGACACCCTTTTCCACCGGTTCCATACCGAGCGCAATAGCCGGCAACGAGTCGGTGACCAAGTTGATCCACAACAATTGCATGGATACCAGCGGCGAAATGCCCCACAGAAGCGTGGCGACGAAAACGGTGATGACTTCACCGATGTTGGTGCCGAGCAAATAGCCGACCACCTTTTTGATGTTGGCGTAGATACCGCGGCCTTCCTGTACCGCGTCAACGATGGTGGCAAAGTTATCGTCGGTCAGCGTCATGTCGGCGGGGCCTTTTGCCACGTCGGTACCTGTGATACCCATGGCACAACCGATGTCGGCGGCTTTGAGCGCGGGCGCATCGTTGACGCCGTCACCGGTCATGGATACGACCTGACCTTTGCGCTGCCATGCTTTGACGATACGGATTTTGTTTTCAGGCGACACGCGTGCGTAAACCGCGATGTTTTCTACCTGTGCATCCAGTTCCTCATCGGTCATGGCGTCCAGTTCCGCGCCGGTAATAGCGCGGTCGGTTTCGGTCAAAATGCCCAGTTCACGCGCGATCGCCGAGGCGGTCACCACGTGGTCACCCGTGATCATGACGGGCTTAATACCGGCTTTACGGCAGGTTGCCACCGCGGCTTTGGCTTCGGGACGCGGCGGGTCGATCATACCCACAAGACCCATAAAGGTCAACCCGTTTTCCAACTCGTCGGAGGTGGGAACGGCGGGGACGGTGTCAATCTCTTTATAAGCCACGGCGAGTACGCGCAACGCGTCTTCGCTCATGCTTTCGGTCATGTCCTTGGCGGTTTCCAGATCGCCCGCGACACAACGCGATGCCATCATATCAAACGCACCCTTGACGATGACGATGTTCTTACCGTCGATTTGGTTGACGGTAGTCATCAATTTACGATCGGAATCAAACGGAATTTCCGCAAGGCGGGGATAGGATTTGTTGAGTTCATCTTTCGGTAAGCCGTTCTTATGCGCGGCCAACACGATGGCGGTTTCGGTCGGGTCACCGAGATGCTTTTCTTCACCGTTCTCGAATACTACCGAACCGTCACAGCACAAGGTGCCGTAAGTCAGCAGTTTGCGGATCGCTTCGCTGTTTTCGGTGCCGATCGTTTCCGGCTCGGCAGCCCCTTCAACGTACGCTTTCACAAGCGTCATGCGGTTTTGGGTGAGAGTACCCGTTTTATCGGAACAAATGATAGAGGCGCTGCCCAGCGTTTCCACGGCGGGCAGACGACGAATGAGTGCGTTGCGTTTCACCATGCGCTGTACGCCGATGGACAAGACGATGGTGACGATGGCGGGCAAGCCCTCCGGAATCGCCGAAACGGCGAGCGATACGGCGACCATAAACATATCTAACGGATTTTGTCCGTTGAGAAGACCGATCGCAAACACGATCGCGCAAGCGGCAAGCGCCACAAAACCAAGGTATTTACCCAGTTGCGCCAGTTTTTCCTGAAGCGGAGTTTGGCCTTCTTCTTCGTTGTCTAAAAGGCCGGCGATCTTACCCATTTCGGTATCCATACCGGTTGCTGTCACGATCGCGGTGGCAGTACCGTAGGTGATACTGCACCCCGAAAACACCATGTTGGTGCGGTCACCGAGCGGCGCATCCTCTTTCACGACGGCATCGGCATCCTTCTCCGACGGCACCGATTCACCCGTCAGCGCGGATTCTTCGGATTTCAGACTCGCGCTTTGCAACAAGCGCGCATCTGCCGGCACGAAATCGCCCGCTTCCAGCCGAATAATGTCACCCGGTACGAGCAACGACGCGTCGATGATGGTTTCCACACCGTCGCGAATGACTCGTGCATGTGGTGCCGACATATTCTTGAGCGCATCCAATGCCTTTTCGGCCTTACTTTCCTGCATGACACCCATGACGGCGTTCAAAATAACGATCAATACGATCAGACCCGGCTCGAACAATTCTCCCCAACCGTGACCGCCGATACCCTCGGACACGGCAATCACCGCCGAAATAATTGCGGCAATAATGAGGATAATGATCATGACGTCCTTGAACTGATCCAAGAAGCGCTGTGCCATGGTCTTTTTCTTTTTCTCTTGCAGTTTGTTGGCCCCGTACTTCGCTTGAAGTTCGGTGACTTGTGCGGCGGTCAGACCTTTTTCCATATCGGAAGATAACAGCCCCAACACGTCGCCTTTGGCTTGATTATGTGCTGCCAACGCGAAAACCTCCCGTAACATAAGAATAAGCATTTGCTTTACCTTTTACTATAACATACCTTTTTATACTTTGCACCATTTTTTGGGAAATTTACAAAAAATTAATTTATGCGATCCTCTTTGGGGGATACGCCGTATTTCCGCTTGTACGCATAAAAAAACGCGGAATATTCATGAAATCCGCATTGCGCAGCGACCACCGTCGGCGGCATACCGCTTTGCAACAATTCGCGCGCCCGTACCAAGCGCTTGGTTTGAATATATTCCCACACCGTTGACCCCGTTAACTGTTTAAATTTGCGGTTTAAATGCGATTTGCTGATATAAAACGTGTCACATAACAGCTGCAACGACAGATTGTCGGTTAGGTGATTGTTGATATAGGAAATCACATCGGCTGCGTGATCTTTAAATTCGCCTTTGTTTTGTGCGGGCGGCTCGCACGCCGCCATTTCCGATACCAAAACCGTTAAATACAAGCGCCTTGTTTCTTCGTCGTCGGTCGATGTGATCTTGTGCAGATATTCCGTCCAACGTCGATCGGCAAAGCGCGAGGCAGGGTAGCGGTTGAATTTTCCGAGCGGTCGCTCGTCCAAAAAGGTATGTAGCGTATTGGAAAAATCGCCGAGAAGCGCATCCGAGTTGAAATAAATCACGATGCGCTCATACGGCATATCGCTGCCGACAAGCAGCGTGTGCGCTTCGCTTTTTTTCATCAATAAGATGTCGTTTGGCTTTAATCGGTACACCGTTCCTTCTACGAAATATTTGGCGTTTCCCGCCAAGAAACAATAGATTTCATACATCTCGTGCGTGTGCATCGCAAACTTGGTCAGATCGGGATGTACCGTGTAATTATGCTCGGCTGTTATCAGCGGATTTGGCATTTTTTTCACCTCGTTTTTCAGTATAACAGACCATGCGCATATTTTCAATGTTTTTCGGTTTTTATTTGGTATAGATTTGAAAAAAGATTTCCTATATACTTATATTATCTATGGATGGGAGGTTATTATGAAACAGACTGCTTTTTTACAAAATCAAACGGCCGAGCGCTTGTATGCCGCGGTCAAAGACCTGCCGATCGTGGACTATCATTGCCACTTATCGCCAAAAGAGATCTATGAAGATCGTCCCTTTTCAAACATCGGGGAGATCTGGTTGGCTGGCGACCATTATAAGTGGCGTTTGATGCGTACCGCGGGTATCGACGAACGTTATATTACCGGTAAGGATACCACGTGGGAAGAAAAATTTTTGAAATATGCCGAGGCGGTGGAATTTGCCGCCGGTCACCCGCTGTATCACTGGTCACACATGGAACTCATGCAGTATTTCGGTATTGATATGCCGCTGTGTGCCGCTTCCGCAAAAACGGTGTGGGAGAAAGCCAACGCGTATATTGCCCAAACCGGTATGTCACCGCGCAAACTGATTGCACAATCCAACGTGGAGATCATTTGTACCACCGACGATATTATCGACGATTTGGCGTGGCATGAAAAGATCGCCGCCGATGCGACTTTTACCACCAAAGTGTTACCCTCGTTCCGCACGGATAACGTGATGCTGGTGCGCCGTGACGGTTACGTGGATTACGTAAAAACGCTCAGCGCCGTCAGCGGTGTTGAAGTGGTCGACTTGGCAACGCTCAAAGAGGCGATTGAAAAACGCTTGCAATTCTTCGTGGATCACGGTTGCCGTTGCAGCGACGTCGGCATTCCGTTGTTCCCCGACCGTATCGGTACCGATGCCGAAGCGGACGAAGCGTATCGTGCCGTGTTGGCGGGACAGGCCATCACCGACGAACAGTACAGCGCGCTCATCGGCAACCTGTACGTCTTTGTCAACGGACTTTACAAAGCACACGACATGGTGTCGCAATGGCACTTGGCGGTGGTGCGTAATGCCAACTCCGTGTTAGCGGGCGCGCTCGGCGCCGATTGTGGTGTGGACTGTGTCGGTAACACCGTCGACGGCAACGCACTGATTCGTATGTTGGATGCCATCAACGTCAAAACCGGCTTACCACAAGTCGTGATTTACACTCTTAATGAGGCCAATATTGCTCAGATCGCCTGTATCACCGCCGCGTTCCCGCGTGTGCGTGCCGGTGCGGCTTGGTGGTTCTGCGACCATAAGCGCGGCATAGAAGATGAGATCAAAACCATTTCGGAAAACGCGTCGCTCGGCAGTTTCTACGGCATGCTGACCGACTCGCGCAGTTTCTTATCTTACGCTCGCCACGATTATTTCCGTCAGATCCTGTGCAACCTCATTGGTCAATGGATCGAAACCGGTGAATACGACGAAGCACCGGCTGCTACCTTAGTTTCCAAAATTAGTTATCATAACATCAAGGAGGCACTCGCATGACATCG
>JAZOQQ010000106.1:0-2058 GCA_045656165.1 Acutalibacteraceae bacterium | reverse complement strand
GGCACAAAATTGAAAGGTCTTCATATTGGTTGTTTCCTTTTTTACAAAAAAGGCCGTTGCCGCCCGCGGCAACGCCACACATTTAGGATTTTCTGTTGCGAGTGAAGCCGCCGTGCTTGCCGTCCAACGAACGTTTGAGATCCAGCATCTTTTCGTCGCTGGTCTGTTTGAAACGCGACATCATCTCTTCAAAATTACTGCTGTCGGTACGGGTGGGTTGCCACTCAAACCCGCCGGGACGACCGGGCGACACGTGGCGCGCCGGACCGCGATTGGTACGAGGCGCCGGTTCCATGGCCTTTTTAATGGATAAACTGATCTTACCATCTTCGCCGATACTCAGCACTTTCACTTTTACCTGTTGGCCTTCGGTAACATGGTCACGAATTTCTTTGACGTAAGTCGGTGCGACTTCCGAGATGTGTACCATGCCGGTCTGACCGCCTTCGAGTTCAACAAACGCACCGAACTTCGTGATACCGGTCACTTTACCTTCAACACAAGATCCAACTTCCAACGCCATTTACAGAGTTCCCCCTACTAACACGAACTGTTAAGCTATTACAATCGAGTTAATCACTCGAAATTTCAATAAAGATGGTTTCATCAGGGCGCGCCATGCCTTGCTTATACGCTTCTTTCTCCTTGTACTGATCTTGGTTTTCACACTGCTTTTCCAAATCGGCATTTTTTTCTTCTTGCATGGCCGTTGCTCGATTGGTTTCATCCACACGTTCTTGCAGCTCATTCAACTGTATCGATATGCTGGTGGTACTGGCGATCATAAAGACGGCGAGAGCAACAACTGCCAAACGCAACAGAAAACTGTTCCGTTTTTTTGCCGCACGTTTTTTGCGCATACGATCGCCTTCCTTCCCTTCATAACTATACACGATGATTATACACCAGTACCCGCATTGGTTGCAAGACTTTTTTTGAATTTTTTCCTCTTTTTTTGCAATTTTTTCAACCGGGCAAGCGGGATACCTGTCGCGCGCTTGATTGCGTGGTATACCGATCCCGTTTTTTTCAATAACGCATGCGCCGCTTTGACGATGATAAGCCCTACCGTATACCGATACGCCGCAAAACCAACTACCCAACCCACGCCGATATACCAACGCCACACGCCACCGGTAATCGCCAATAAACATACAAACGCCATGGGGGCTGATGTGACAAAATACAGCACGTCTTGTATGAACACCGAAACGGTGCGAGAACGGTGCAGACAGCGTATTACGCGAAAAACGTCGTAATACGCGCCCAGCAAAAAGCCCATACCTCCCGCTAAAAATACTTCGTGCAATTGTGACGCGTTGGCAAATCCCACCGTCATCGGAACAACTTCCCGAAGAAGCCACTACCGCGCGTGTGCACGTCGGTATAGGTCAGCGAGTCAATGCGCCCCTCCAACGACAAATCGCCCGTTTCAATATTCAGGCGATTGATATGCAAGCCGTTGCCACGGATCGTCAACTCGCCCTGCTCAGTATACGCAATAATCACCGTTTCGTCAAAACTGTCCACATCCTGCACACCTGTCATGGAGAGCACCCGCCGCTCGCTCAAACTGAGCACGTGCGGTGTGCTAACCGCGGTCGCATTGGTTTCTTTCATAAAAAAACCTCCCCTTACACCCTCAGGTATATGGGGAGATCTTGCCGAATATTACAGAACCTTATAGAGAAGTGCGGCATCGTTTTTGGCCACCGTTTCCTGTACGTCCAGCACTTCAACCGACACTTCACGCGTGCCGAGTGCTAAGGTCAACCGATCACCGACTTTGACGTCATACGAAGCGCGAGCAGGTTTGCCGTTGACAAACACGCGGCCGGCATCGCACGCTTCATTTGCTACAGTGCGCCGTTTAATCAGGCGCGATACTTTCAAATACTTATCTAAACGCATAGTTCACCTCACGCAAAAAGCCGCCCTGTCGGGCGGCTTTCGGACAATCGATCAATTCGATTATTTCGCAACAGCGTCTTTGAGCGCCTGGCCGGCTTTGAAAGCAGGAACTTTGGTAGCCGGGATCGTGATGGTCTCTTTGGTCAG
>JAZOQQ010000105.1:0-2515 GCA_045656165.1 Acutalibacteraceae bacterium | reverse complement strand
GTATTCCGGTTGCTACATTGGTTTCCGCGGCAAGGATGGCAAAGACTTCTTGGCGATGGGTTTCCAGACCAATGCGGTTTACCTGATGGATTATGTCAGCAACAACTATGCTTCCGGCTCTTGCTTCACGGTGCAGGCCATGGCTCTATTCACTCCTGAAGCGGGCAAGAACTACAAAGTTGACATCTTCTCCACTCCCACCAAGGTTTCCTTGTTCGTGGACGGCAAACTCCTTTTGGACTATGTGACCGTTGAGAAACACGATGCGATGCTCAGCGTTTTGTCCGCTAACTCCAACTTTGAACTCAGCAACATCGCGCTCTACAACTTGAGCTCCGGCGCTCAGGCGGGTACGGACGATAAAACGGACGAGAAAGAGGAAAGCAGCCCCGCCACCGGCGCTACCATGCCGATGATGGCTGTTTGCGTGATGGTCGCGGCTTGCGCCGGCATCGCGTTGACCTTCCGTCGCCGTTCCTGCGCGAAATAATTCGGAAATCCCATAGCAATACCTGACTAAGGTTGTGTAAGATGCACTCCCGTAAACGAGTGTTAGAGATCCTATACGCTTGTTTCGGGAGTGCATTTTAATAACACGCATTGTGTGAAAGAGAGGATGCGACGTGATGTACAGAAGATTCATATCGCTTTTATTGGCATTTGCCTTGCTGTTTGCCGTAACCGCTTGCGGCCCCGATCAGGGTTCTCAGGGCGGAACAACAACGACTGTCAGCGGTCAAAACGGCGAAAATACTGAAAAACCGGTGATTCATTCTCAAGAAGGCGTGCATCACGCAGCAATCATCTATACCTGCGATCGTGACTCGGAGGGGATGAAACCCTTTGTGGCACGTATGGAAAATTACATGCCCACCGGTGAATATTTGTTTGATACTTTTATCTTTTTGCGACTGCTCAACACGTCCGGCGTTTTTGCGGACAGCGCCGGTGCCAAAAAAGAAGATTGGCAAGGGTGCTTGGACGAGTATTTCCGAGACAATAGGAATATTTTTGCGCTTGAAGGCGCGCTGAAAAGCTTGGAGAATACAATCGGCAAACCCGAGACCAAGCGCAAGGCCATCATCAGCATTCCGCATCCGCACAAAGCGACCGAGAATTTCGGTGACGTGGACGGCGATGGCGTTGATGAAGATTTCCTTGATGATAACGATCGTAAAAAGGTGCTGAACTGGTACGTCCAGCAAGCCATCGACCGTTTTAATTCTTACAACTTTGAACACGTAGAACTTTGGGGCTTTTATTGGGATACCGAAGGCATTCCTTCGGATGAAATTGCGGTATCTATGGCCAGCGACGTGGTGCACGACGCGGGATACAAATTCATGTGGATCCCTTACTACGAAGCTCCCGGTTACGAAAAAGGCAACGATTACTTCGACGTAACCATTATGCAACCGAACTATGCGTTTAACGACTGGACCGTGGACGGTAAAGTGGGTCCCGAGCGTTTGGAAAACACTTGGACGACCTGCCAAAAATACGGCTACGGCATTGAAATGGAACTTGACACGCTCAGCCTCGGCGACATTTCGAACTTCCAACGCTATATGGCGTACGGCGCGGCTGATCGTTTAGGATATCAATTCCACGTGAACGGCTATTTCCTGGGAGGCGGCCGTTTTACGGAAAGAACGTATGAATCTCTTAACAAAGGTGATCAGGCCGTTTACAACATGGTCTGTGACTACGTTACCGGCAAAAAGGTTCCCGATCCCGACGTGTATTATCCCGTAGCGTGGGATGGAAAACCGCTTGAGGTAGAGGCAAAAACGACCGATCGTATCAGTAACGTCTTTGTCTCGGCCGACACCAAAACGCTCGGCAATTGGAACGGCGTTCTTACTGCTGAATTTTATCGAGACGGCAAATGGGTGGAAGCCGGCAGGTTAGC
The DNA here is from genome assembly GCA_045656165.1 of Acutalibacteraceae bacterium. Taxonomy (GTDB): domain Bacteria; phylum Bacillota; class Clostridia; order Oscillospirales; family Acutalibacteraceae; genus RGIG3009. Next base: position 603 of record JAZOQQ010000105.1, on the reverse strand, counting down.
CGTTGAAGAAGATGCGACGGCGCAAACCATTCGCACCCTGACCATCCCGACCGATGGGACTGCGGAGAAAGTGCGCTTGTCGGTAAAAGGGGATAAGACCTTCCCCGATAAGGCGATCCGATCCATATCGCTTGACCACACCGGTGCACGAACCGAAGTGAACTATTGCTACGGCAAAACGTATACATTATCGCCCGATCCTGCCAGCCGTCCTTATGATGATTTTGACGGCAACGAATTGACGAACGGCATTACGGATAATTACGGTTTGGGCTGGTGGGACACTGCGGCACGCGTTGTGATCGATCTTGGTTCCGCCAAAGACGTGGACAGCTTGGAGTTGTTTGTTAAGTGTCAAGAAGGCGCGGGAATTTCGTTGCCGCAATTGACCTACGCGACCTTCTCGGAAGATAAACCTGCGGATATGGTTTTGTCCGGTCTTGGTGCTTTGCCGACGAACTTCCGCATGGAAAAAGGAACGTTGACAGAAGTTCAAGAAGTCACCGCGCATAACAAAGTTTATCGTGCCGATTTCAAGACCGAAAAACAAAAAACGCGCTATATCTCGATATATGCAGAGCCAACATCGGCGCGTTGGATGAT
>JAZOQQ010000104.1:0-16302 GCA_045656165.1 Acutalibacteraceae bacterium | reverse complement strand
ACCAAGGGTTGTGTAAGCAGTATGGAAGGGAGAACATGTGATGGATGCTATTCGAACAGAAGGGCTAACAAAACGCTATCAAGATATAGTAGCGGTGGGTGCTCTTTCACTTTGTGTTCACAAGGGTGAACTCTTGTCGTTGCTGGGTGTAAACGGTGCCGGAAAAACCACGACCATCAAAATGCTTTCTTGTTTAACACAGCCGACGTCGGGTGATGCGTTTTTAAACGGCAAAAGTATCGTGACCGATGCGGCGGCGGTGAAATCCTGTATTGCTGTTTCACCGCAAGAAACGGCGGTAGCTGCCGGACTTTCGGTTCGCGAAAATTTGGAATTGATGTGCGGCGTTCATGGTTTTTCCAAGGAAAAGCAGCGCGAAAAAATAGTGGAGTTGTCAACGCTGCTTGGACTGGAGGCCGTTCTGCTTAAAAAAGCGGGCAAGTTGTCGGGCGGTGTTCAGCGGCGGTTGAGTATCGCGATGGCACTCATCAGTGAACCTGACATTCTGTTTTTGGACGAGCCGACACTCGGTCTTGACGTGTTGGTGCGCAGTGATCTGTGGGATATTATCCGTTCTCTTAAGGGGAAAATCACCATTATCTTGACTACTCACTACATGGAAGAGGCCGAAGCACTTTCCGATCGTATTGCGATTATGAAAGACGGAAAGTTGTTACTTTGCGATACAGCAGAGAAAATCAAAAAAATCGCTGAAACCGACAGCTTTGAACAGGCCTTTGTGCGTATTGTAAAGGGGGCGGCGAAATGAGGATGCTGACGTTTGCAAAGCGTACCGCGAAAGAGATCCTGCGTGATCCGCTGAATTTGGCATTCGGCTTGGGATTCCCGTTGGTGTTGTTGGTTCTTCTCAGCGCCATTCAAGCAAACATTCCTGTGCCGCTGTTTGAAATTCAACATTTAACACCCGGTATTACGGTGTTCGGTTTATCGTTTATGTCACTGTTTTCCGCTACGCTGATTGCCAAGGACAGAGGCACGTCGCTGTTACAGCGACTCTATACGACACCGCTGACAGCGACCGATTTTATTTTGGGATACACGCTTCCGATGATTCCCATTGCGCTTTTGCAAAGTGTAATTTGTTACGTGGCCGCGATTGTGTTGGGATTGCCGATCAATATTCATATCGTGTATGCGGTTTTGGGATTGGTTCCCATATCACTTTTATTTATTGCCCTTGGTTTGTTGTGCGGCAGTGTATTGAACGATAAACAAGTTGGTGGTATTTGCGGTGCGTTGCTCACTAACCTGTCGGCATGGTTGTCGGGTATTTGGTTTGATCTGGCTTTGATGGGCGGCGCTTTTCAGAAGATTGCCTATGCGCTCCCGTTTGTGCACGCGGTGGAAATGGAACGAGCGATACTGGCGGGACGTTTTGATACCGTCTTATTACACGGTGCATGGGTGATCGCTTACGTAGCGGTACTGCTGGCTTTGGCCGTGGGACTTTTCTTGCGCCAAATGAAAAAACAATAAGGGAAGCAAAACGATGGAGTTTTCAAAAAAAATACAAGAATTACGAAGGCAAAAGGGCTGGACACAGGAAGAACTGGCGGTGGCGCTGTATGTGTCGCGTACAGCCGTTTCCAAATGGGAATCCGGCAGGGGATACCCCGAAATCGAATCGCTCAAGCGTCTCGCGGCAATATTTTCGGTGACGGTGGACGATCTGTTGTCCGGCGATGAACTGTTAAGCGCGGCGGAATGCGACCGCAAACAACACGAAGGTCGTTTGCATGATGTGGTGTTTGGTTTGTCGGACTTGAGCATGTTGCTGTTGCTGTTTTTACCGCTGTTTGCGCAACGGGCTGAAGGCACGGTGCGGGAAGTATCGTTATTGTCGCTGAACACCGACTCGACGATCGTTACGACAATGTTGATGATGCTGTCGGTTGTCACGGTGTTGTGGGGCGTTTTAACGCTCGCGTTGCAAACAATGGATAACGCGACGTGGAAAAAAAGCAACCGTCTGATATCGCTTTTGCTGAGTGTGGCAAGTGTACTTGTGTGCATTGTCAGCTTACAACCTTACGCGGCGGTGTTTGTGTTTGCCTTTTTGATGATGAAAGGTATCTTACTGTTGACACGAAACGTATCGCGTAGGTGACAAGGCGTTTCTTGCTCCTTTTCATTCTTTCTTTTATGCTGAAATTAAGCCATAAAGGAAAGGGTTGGAGAATATGAAACGAACACGAAGCGGTATACCGATCATTATCGCATTTGTTGCCTTTGCGGCATGGACGGCAGCGGTTTGCACGTTGGATATGCGACCGATCGGGCCAAACGGATCCGTTGTCGGTTTAGCGACAGTCAACGGATTCTTACGTGATGTGATCGGCGTGCGGATGCAATTGTACACGATCACCGACTGGTTAGGACTGGTGCCGATCGCGGTAGCGGCAGGATTTGCCGTGTTGGGACTGGTACAATGGATCCGACGAAAACGATTTTTACAAGTGGATGGCGACATTTTGGTGCTGGGCGGATTCTATCTGATGACCATGTCGGCGTATTTGTTGTTTGAAACGGTGGTTATCAACTATCGGCCCGTTTTGATTAATGAATTTTTAGAAGCGTCGTATCCGTCGTCTACAACGCTTCTTACGTTGTGCGTGATGCCAACGGCAATCATGCAACTGAATGCGCGCATTCGGCATGCGGGATTTCGCCGTGCGGTTGCCGTGACCATAGCGATATTTACCGCATTTATGGTGATAGGACGGTTGTTGTCGGGTGTTCACTGGTTTAGTGACATTGTCGGCGGCGTGTTGCTCAGCACAGGGCTTGTCCTGTTGTATCGCTTTGCGTGTGAAGTTGTGAAAAGACAATAAAAAAACGCCCCTGAAACCAATCGGTTTCGGGGGCGTTTTGTATAATCGGATAAAAATTCGATTAACGTTTGGAGAACTGCGGAGCGCGACGGGCGCCTTTGAGGCCGTACTTTTTGCGTTCTTTCATTCTCGGATCGCGGGTTAAGAAGCCCGCTTTTTTCAGGGTCGCGCGGAGCTCGTCGCTGTTGTACTGCAACAACGCACGGGCAACACCGTGACGGGTAGCGCCGGCTTGGCCGGACACACCGCCGCCGGCAGCGCGGCATTCGATGTCGAATTTCTCAGCGAGGCCGGTGAGGGCCAACGGCTGACGCACGATAACTTTGAGGGTTTCCAGACCAAAGTAATCGTCAATTTCGCGATCGTTGATGGTCACCTTGCCGGTACCGTTGTACAAACGGACACGGGCAACGGATTTTTTACGGCGACCGGTGCCGTAGAAATACGGTCTTTTATTGAAATCCATTTCTTGCGGCCTCCTTCATTAAAACTCGTACGCTTCGGGTTTCTGCGCGGCATGCTCATGCTGAGCGCCGGCGTAAACGCGCAAGCGAGTGGCGGCCTGACGGCCGATGGTGTTGTTCGGGATCATACCGTTAACGGCGAGTTCCATCGCCTTTTCCGGACGCTGCGCCATAAGCGTAGCGTATTTGGTGGCTTTCAGGTTGCCGATCCAACCGGTGTGACGGTACCAGACTTTCTGATCCAGTTTCTTACCGGTGAGGACAGCTTCAGCACAGTTGATGATGATAACATGATCGCCGCAGTCAACATGGGGCGTGTACTCGGGTTTGTGTTTTCCGCGAAGGAGAACAGCGGCCTGAGCAGCTACGCGGCCCAACGGTTTACCGGCGGCATCGATGACGTACCATTTGCGGTCGACTTGACCGGCTTTTGCCATAAAAGTGGACATCGTGAATACCTCCATTACTTTATTATACGTTTTTTCACAGCTTGGCTATCATAACACACCGATAAACGGCTGTCAAGACCCAAATTCCTGTTTTTTTAATTTATAGCCCTCTAACGCTCGTTTTCTCTCGTTTTCTCTCCTTTTTCCTCTGTTTCTCATTTTTCATTTCATTTTTTGAAACCAAAAAATCCGACAGACCTCTTTTCAATCTCGGCGGAATTTGATATACTGATTTCGTAAATGAGAAAACGAGGTGGCAGTATGTCGGAACAGCGAAAATCGAGTAATCCGCACAAAGATCATCGCTCGCGCATGAAAAATCAATTTTTGCGAAACGGCATCCATCAATTTGAACCGCATCAAGTGTTGGAGCTTTTATTATTTTACGGAATTCCGCAAAAAGATACTAACCCGATCGCACACGATCTCATCAACACGTTTGGAGATCTGCCGTCGGTGTTGGATGCCAGCTTTGAGGATTTGTGTAAGGTAAAAGGTATTTCGGAGCATACGGCAACGCTGTTGGTGTTATGCGGGCAGTTGTTATCGAGATATTACAAAGACAAGAAGGATAAGCCCTCTTTCAACAATATTGACGAGATCGCGCAGTTCTTACAATCGGAATTTGTCAATGAGAAGAAAGAAAAAGTGGTGTTGTTGTCCTTAAACAACCGCCGTCAACTTATCAACTGTTCGGTGGTACACGAGGGGACGCTGACCATGGCGGAAGCGTCGACGCGCGAGTTGGTGCAAACGGCCTTACGATATAATGCGACACAAGTGGTGATCGCACACAATCATCCGGCCGGATACTGCGTACCGTCTGCCGATGACGTCAGCACCACCAAAGCATTGATCAATTCGTTTCGTATGATGGAAATTGACGTGATCGATCATTTGATTTTTGCGTCGGATGGCTATTTTTCCATGCATGACAGCCCGTATTTTTCGCCGGCCTTTTCGGCGATTGTGGCACGCATGGATAAGAAACAAGGTGAGGGACTTGAGTAACGAAAGCAAAAAAAGCGGTATATTGCCGCTGATTAAACGATTTTTGCCGTATTATAAGCAATACGCCGGTGTAGTTGTGCTGGACCTGTTTTGTGCGGCACTTACCACGGTGTGCGAGTTGGTACTGCCAATGATGGTGCGCTATATCACCGATATGGGCATGAACGATTTAAAATCCTTAACGGTAAAAACGGTGTTGATTATCGGGGCGTTATATTTGGTGCTTCGGGTGATCGATACGGCAGCAAATTATTATATGACGTCGATCGGGCACATTATGGGAACGAAGATCGAAACCAAGATGCGCAGTGATCTGTTTGGACATTTGCATCGGTTGCCGTTTGCCTATTATGACGAAACCAAAGTCGGTACGCTGATGTCGCGCATTACCAATGATTTGTTTGAAGTGACGGAGTTTGCGCACCATTGTCCCGAAGAGTTCTTCATTGCAGGTGTGAAGATCGTGGCGGCATTTTGTATTTTGAGCAGTATCAATTTGTGGTTGACGCTGATCGTGTTTGCGGTGATCCCGATCATGTTGGTGGTCTGCGGTCCGTTCCAACATCGTATGAAAGAGGGCTTTCGCGAATCCAAGCAAGTGATCGGGGATATTAACGCGCAGGTAGAGGATAGTTTGCTTGGCGTGCGCGTGGTAAAATCGTTTGCGAACGAAGCGGTGGAAGCAGAGAAATTTGAAAAGGGAAACGGCCTGTTTTTATCGGTGAAAAAGAAGATTTACCATGCGATGGCGGGTTTCCATGCGACCACGCGGTTGTTTGATGGTATCATGTATATCACGGTCGTGGTGGCGGGCGCTTTGTTTATGATCGACGGACAGGTGACAGCGGCGGATCTGATCGCGTATTTACTATACGTTAGTACGCTGCTTACCACGGTACGGCGCATCATTGAGTTTTCCGAGCAGTTTTATCGCGGCACAACGGGTATCGAGCGGTTTGTGGAGATTATGGACGCGCCGATCACCATACAGGACAAACCGAATGCCAAGCCGCTTAGTGATGTAAAAGGTGAAGTGGAATTTCGCGACGTGTCGTTCCGTTACAACGAAGAAGGGTGTGACGTGCTGAGTCACCTGAACTTGCGGGTACAAGCAGGACAGACGGTGGCGCTGGTCGGGCCGTCGGGTGGTGGTAAGACTACTATGTGCGGACTGATCCCGCGTTTTTACGAGGTGTGTGACGGTGAGATTTTGCTGGACGGTGTTAATGTACAGGACGTGACGTTGCAGTCGCTTCGCAACGCGATCGGCGTGGTGCAGCAAGACGTGTATTTGTTTGCGGGTACGGTATTGGAGAATATCGTTTACGGGCGCCCCGACGCTACACTCGACGAGGTACGTGAAGCGGCACGATTGGCAGGTGCGGACACCTTCATTGAAAGTTTGCCCGACGGATACCATACGTACGTGGGTGAACGCGGCGTGAAGTTGTCGGGTGGACAGAAACAGCGCATTTCCATTGCACGTGTGTTTTTAAAAGATCCGCCGGTGTTAATTTTGGACGAAGCGACCAGCGCATTGGATAACGAGTCTGAGCGCTTGGTGCAAGAATCGCTGGAACGGTTGGCAAAGGGGCGTACGACGTTTATTGTCGCGCACCGCTTGACCACGATTCGCAATGCAGATGTCATTGCGGTGGTGACGGAAGACGGCATCGCCGAAATGGGTTCGCATGCCGAACTCATGGCACAAGACGGTGCGTACGCTGCATTATATCGGTTGTATGAGTAACCTGAAACGCCCTGCTACTGTGGAGCAGGGCGTTTCGTTTGCGAAGGGGGTGCCATGGCGTCGAAAATATGCTATACTATTTTAAATATGACTATGAAAAAGGAGGGGTTTTGTGATTTATTTGGACAACAGCGCCACTACTGCGGTTTGTCCGCAAGCGGCCGAGCGCATGTTGAACGTAATGACCGCGCAATACGGCAACCCCTCCTCGCTACACGCGATGGGTATTGGCGCACAGCGTGAAGTGGACGAGGCGCGCGAGGCGGTAGCGGCGCTGATCGGTGTGCAAGCGGCACAACTGGTGTTCGTCAGCGGCGGAACCGAAGCGAATAATTTGGCGATCCTCGGTGGTGCCGAAGCGCGCGCTCGCGGACCGCATGAAGTGGTGACAACCGCGATCGAGCATCCGTCGGTGGCGGCGTGTTTTGATTATTTAGAAGCGCAAGGATGGACGGTTACGCGCGTGAAACCGAATGCCGACGGTACTGTTACACCGCAGATGATCGAAGAGGCGTGTACCGAGAAAACCGCGCTTGTCAGCATAATGGCGGTGAACAACGAAACGGGTGCACGGATGGATATTCCGTCGATTGTGATGCGGGTTCGTCGTAAAGCACCACGAGCGTTGATCCATACCGATGCCGTACAGGCGGCGGGCAAGTGTGTCATCCGTGCCGAAAAATGGGGCGTGGATCTGTTGTCGCTCAGCAGTCATAAGATACACGGACCGAAAGGCGTCGGCGCGTTGTATATCCGTAAAGGAGCGCGGGTATTGCCGCGTCAGATCGGCGGCGGGCAGGAGAACGGTTTGCGTTCGGGTACCGAAGCGGTGCCGGCAATCGTAGGTTTTGGTGCGGCCGCGGCGGCTATGCCGTCGGTGGCGGAACAGACGCGACATTACGAAACACTAAAAAAGGCGCTATTGGAACAACTGGCGACCATGCCGGACGCGCGCTTGCACGTGCCGTGTGACAGCGTGCCGTATATCGTGAATTTTTCGTTGCTTGGTTTTCGCAGTGAAACGGTGTTAAACTTCTTGTCGGCGCGCGAGATTTTCGTGTCCAGCGGATCGGCATGTTCAAAAGGTAAGCACAGCGCGGTGCTGTCGGCCATGGGTCTTTCGGAACCGGAGATCGACGGGTCGTTGCGTATCAGTTTCTCGCGTGATAACACAGTCGAGGATGTTCGGGCTCTTTGCGAAGCATTGCATGAAGCAGTGAGTACGCTGCAAAGGAGAAAGATCGGATGAAAACGTTTTTTAAACGAATTTTCCCCGTTTCCGATGACCCCACGCGCGAAAAGATTCGAAAGGTTGCTTATTTAGCGGCACTGGTCATCTTTTTGGGATCGGCCGCTTACTTAGTAAACGATATGGTGATTCAGCCGGCGTGCACGCAATCGGTAAACAGCGAGATGCGCGATTTGTACCGCGCTCCGCAAGCGGAATTGACGGATAAACCGGAAGTTGACGACACGGTCTATCCGGAAGGGATGGCCGATGCGTTTCGTTCCCTTTATCGTCGCAACGCTGATGTGAGAGGGTGGCTGACTTTTCAAACGACCGGCAACGATTTGTTTGAAGGCGCGATCGACAACCCGGTGGTACAGACTGTGGATAACGATTACTATTTGAACCATGATTTTTTAAAAAATCGCAACAAAGGCGGAACGTTGTATTTTGATTACCGCAACGACCTTTCAAAAGGTGCAACCAACCGCAACCTGATTATTTATGGACACAATTTGAACAGCGGACTAATGTTTTCGCGGTTGAATCTGTTGGCGACCGGTAAAGAAGCATATGCCAAACGGCTGACAACGCTGACGGTGGACACGCTGTATGAGCAGAGCACGTATAAAGTGTTTGCGGTGCTGGTGGTGGATGCATCGGCGGGGCAGACGTTTCCCTACACGCGCACGGATTTTGCCGACAACAGCGAACAGCAGTGGTTTGTGGAGGAAGTGCGTAAACGCTCTTTGTATGATTTTGGTGACGTAGACGTGGACGGCGGAGACGAACTGTTGACGCTGTCGACTTGCAGTAACAAGCGGGACACCCACCTATCCAATGGGCGCCTTGTTGTGGTGGCACGCAAATTGCGCGAGGGTGAAACCGAGGCGGTAAACACCGCCAAGACAGTATATAATACCGACGTGCTCATGCCGCGTAACTGGTATGTGGCACAAGGCAAGGATTTGCCGAAGGAGTATCTTGGATGAATGAAGTAATTTTAATTAAAAACGGTGAGCTGGCGCTCAAAGGCCTGAATCGCGGCACGTTTGAGGAAGTGTTGCTGAAAAATTTGCGATATCGCCTCAAATCGCTCGGCAATTTCACGTTGCGCAAAGCGCAGTCAACGGTCTATATTGAACCGCAGGACGAGGACGTTGACTGGGATGAGGTTAGCGATCGTGTTGCGACGGTGTTTGGTATTTCGGCGTTTTCGCGTGCGTGCGTGGTGGAAAAGGATATTACTACCATTTGCGAAGCGGCAGCGGAATACCTGGCAGACTCGCTTGCCTCGGTAAGTACGTTTAAGGTGGAAGCCAAGCGCGCGGACAAGCGTTTCCCGTTGCCGTCGCCTGAAATTTGTGCGACGGTCGGGGGCTATTTGTTGGAAAAATTCCCTCATTTATCGGTAGACGTGCATGCGCCGCAAATGACGGTATGGGTGGAAGTGCGCGATTTTGCCGCGTATGTGCACGGTCCGCAGTTGGCAGGCGCCGGTGGTATGCCGGTCGGCACGGGTGGAAAAGCCGGCATTTTAATTTCGGGCGGTATTGATTCACCTGTGGCGGCGTATATGATGGCTAAACGCGGTATCCAGTTAACAGGTATTCACTTTGCCTCTCCGCCGTATACCAGTGAACGTGCCGAGATGAAGGTTATTTCTTTGCTTGAAAAAGTGGGTGTTTACGCGGGTCGAATGGCGCTGCACATTGTGCCGTTTACACATATTCAAGAAGAGATCGGACGCGCGTGTCCCGAAGAATTATTCACGTTGATCATGCGACGTTTTATGATGCGCATTGCCACGCGTATTGCGCAGGACACCGAATGCGGCGCGTTGATTACGGGCGAAAGTGTGGGGCAGGTAGCCAGCCAAACCATCCCTGCGATTGCGTGTACCGACGCGGTAGCGACATTGCCGGTATTTCGTCCGGTAATTGGCATGGATAAAGAGGAAATTATTGCGATTGCACGGCGTATCGACACATTTGAAACATCGATTCAGCCGTATGAGGATTGCTGCACGGTGTTTACGCCGCGCCACCCCCGCACCCGACCGCGACTGGAAGAGGTTGAAGCGGCGGAACAAGCGCTTAAAGTCGACGAACTGGTAGAAGAAGCCGTGGCGGGTGTGCGTATTTTACACATTTGACGAAAGGGGGATAAACCCCATGAATGCCGAAATCATTTCCGTTGGTACCGAACTGTTACTGGGAGATATTGTGAATTCCAACAGCCAGTTTTTGGCGCGCGAGTTGGCGGCTTACGGTGTTGACACCTTGTATCAATCCACCGTCGGTGACAACCGCGAGCGACTCAAGCAGGCCATTGAATTGGCGCTGTCCCGTTGCGATATGGTGATTTTGACAGGCGGGCTTGGCCCGACGGAAGATGACTTGACGCGGGAAACGGCGGCCGAATGTTTAGACTTACCGCTGGTGTTGCACGAAGACAGCAATCGGCGTATTCGCGCGTATTTTGAAAAGACCGGCAAAGAATACACCGAAAACAATCAAAAGCAAGCCATGTTGCCTGAAGGGTGTATCGTATTTCCGAATGACCACGGTACCGCGCCGGGATGTGCTGTCGAAAAGAACGGCAAGCATGTGATTTTACTGCCCGGTCCGCCGAAAGAAATGGTGCCGATGTTTGTGGAACAGGTAACGGCCTATTTGATGGGTCAGTCAGGCGGTACGATCCACTCGCACACGGTTGGCGTGTTTGGTATTCCCGAAGCGGCGATCGATGAGCGGTTGCAGGATTTGATGGCGGGCAGCAATCCCACGGTTGCGCCGTATGCCAAAAGCGGCGAAGTGGTGTTGCGCATTACCGCGAAAGCGAAGTCGGTGGAAGAGGCAAACGCTTTGTGCGACCCGATCATTGAACAGATCCGTGAACGGCTGGGTAATGCGGTATACGGTGTAGACTGTGAGGGTCTTGCCAAGCGCGTGGTGACCTTGTTATCGGAACAGGGCAAGCAGATTGCGACGGCGGAATCTTGCACGGCGGGACTGCTTTCGGGTCGTTTAACCGAAGTGCCGGGTGCTTCGGCGGTGTTTGAATGCGGCGTTGCCGCCTATTCTAAGGAGATCAAACATCAAGTGTTGGGCGTGCCGGCCGCCATTTTGGAAGAGCAGGGTGCCGTGTCGCCCGAAACCGCCGGTGCGATGGCGGTTGGTGCGCGCCGCGTCGGTAACGCGGACATCGGTATTGGCATTACCGGTGTGGCCGGTCCTGATGCCAGCGAAGGCAAGGCGGTGGGCACCGTTTACGTGGCGCTCGCGGATAACAAGCGTGTGTGGGTCAAAAAGATATTTGCCGGCCACGGCGAGGAAGATCGTGAAGCGATTCGCAACGTAGCAACGCTATACGCGCTGGATATGGCGCGGCGGTATTTGGAAGCGCAACCCGGCGTGATGGCCGGTGGACAATCGCTTGAACAAATGCAGCAGGAAGCGGCGGTTATCACCGAACAAAAGCAAACCGAAAGCAAACGCAAGCGCCGAAGAGCGGCGTTGTTGCGCTGGATAGCAGTATTATCGGTAGCGGCGGTGTTGCTGGGGCTGCTCGGTTATCTGCACCTTTACCGTCCGTGGTATAACGAGCGGACGTTCGACGAATTGCGCGCCATGAAAGCGCCGGCGGAAGTTGAGTCGGAAGGCAGTTTTCCCAGCGGAATCATGCAACAGTTCATGACGCTGTATCTGAACAACAACGACGTGCGCGGATGGGTGCGTATTGACGGAACGGAACTTGATTATCCCGTGATGAATGGTGAATTTTATCAAACGCACGGGTACCGCAAAAGCAATTCGATATATGGCGTGCCGTATTTCACGGAAGGGACCACGGTTGCGTTAGACCGCGCCGACCGCAGTATGGCAGTATGGGGAAATAACACGGAAGACGGGAATATGTTTTCGGCGCTCGGTTCGTATACCGACATTGGCTTTTTGAAGACGCATCCCCTTGTTGAAGTGAGCACCCTATATCACGAAAACACCTACAAGATTTTTTCGGTGTTTGTAGTGGATGACACCAACCAAGAAGAGTTTGATTGGTTACACAACGAGTTTCAAAACGAAGATGACTTTTTGTACCATGTCGGTCAAATGCGTGTGCGGTCATTGTTTGACACGCCGGTGGATTTGATTGAAGGTGATAGTCTTGTGTTGTTGACCACGCCGATCGAGTTTGGATTTGAAGGATCGCGGATTGTGGTTGCGGCACGCCGTGTACGTACCGGCGAGAGCAGTGAAAACGATCTGAGTAAGGCGCGTATTAACCGCACGGCAAAAATGCCGCAAAAATGGGTCGATAAAAACGGTACCACCACGACGACAACAACTACTACCACGACCTCGTCTACGACGACCGAAAGTACCACCACGACGACTAACTCGTCGGTAAGTGGATCGACGGAATCGCAAAAAACCACGACGACAACCACGACGAGCAAGCCGAAGAAGACCACCACGACTACCACAAAGGATGAGCCGATCGGTGAAGTGACAACGCCGGCGACCACGGCGAAACCCACGACTCAACTGGTGACAAAACCGCAAACACCGACGCCGACGCCGTCTGTGCCGGTGGTGCAGGGGACCGTAAAGGGTACCATTTCGGAATACGATTTTATGGCGTATTGTGCCGTGAAAAACACCGGCGCATTTTCCGGCTTTGCGGCAGACAGCGATGGCGTATTGCGCCCGAAAACCAAAGAACAGTTGCAATTGTTGATTGCCGGTATTGTTAAATCCGAACTTGGTAGTGCGCGTACCATGGTGAAATCCACCGAGGCGCAAAAGGCACAAGCGGTGGCTTCGTACACGTACGTGCTGTATTATAATATCGCTTACGGTGTACCCTACTCGTCGCGCGTTTCGGCAATCAATCTGAATAACAAATACGATAAAATGATCTACAACGCTGTCGGTGATGTGGTGGGTGTCAAACTTTTGAACACCAACCAAACCAAGATCGGCAAAAACATGTTGCTGCAAACGGTATACAGTGCATCAACCGGCGGCTATACCGCGTCGAGCAACCGCGTGTGGACCGGTTCGTTACCCTATGCCAAGAGCGTTGTCAGTAAATACGATGATCCAATTACGCAGAAAAAATATGGCGGTTCGTACAGTGAAGCGACCGTGACTATCACACGCGATGCGTTGTACGAGAAGGTTCGCCAATGGTTTAAAACGAATATCCAATCCAAAAACCCCTCCTTTACGTTGCCGGAAGAGCAGTTTACTACCAGCGGCGGACAAGTACCGCTTCGGGCGCTCAGTTATGATGGCGACGGCAGTGCGGGTAGCGGCGATTTGTGGAACTACGTGTATCAGACCAATTTCTATTATATCGGGAAAAACGGCAAGAAAGTGGCGATCACGGGTTATAACATGCGCACGATTCTTGGGTTGCGCTCACACGCGTTCCGCACGACGTATGATGAAGCGACGCAAACCGTTACCGTTAAAACGCAGGGCTGGGGTCATGGCGTAGGACTTAGCCAAATGGGAGCCGTCGGTTATGCCAATGAAGAGGGTTGGTCGTACGTGCAGATCCTGCGGCATTATTATTCGGTAACCAATTCCAGCAACCACCAAATCGTGATGCCGGTTTGGTAAAAAACGGGTTGACAAACAAAAAACCGAGTGCTATACTCAACGATAAGGTGTTGAATATGAAGCAAAAAACGTTTGCAGCAGAATACTTTTATTTTTACTTTTACTTTACCAAACAAAGTAGAAGCGTTTTTTGCTGCCGCTAATTAAAGGCCAACATCCTTTAACGAAACCCGAAAGGGCCCGCAGTAAAAACGCGGGCCCTTTATATTTTGTCAGGAGGGATCGGTATGATCGCCGTTATTAAACAAGGAGTATCCCAAGCGCAGGTTGATAATCTTGTCAATTGGTTGGAGATGCAAAACCTCACCGTGCATCGCTCGGAGGGTGTGTACAATACCGTGCTGGGCTTGGTTGGCGATACCACACACGTCGATATTGAGTTGATTCGCAACTTGGAGATCGTGGAAAACGTGACCCGCATCTCCGAACCGTTTAAAAGTGCTAATCGCAAATTCCACCCCGAAGATACTGTGGTGGATGTTTCAGGCGTCAAAGTCGGTGGCGGTCATTTTGCAATCGTAGCAGGCCCTTGCTCGGTAGAGTCGCGCGACCAGATTATTGCGATCGCCAAACAGGTTAAAGCGGCCGGTGCAACGCTGTTGCGCGGCGGTGCGTTTAAACCGCGCACGTCGCCGTATGATTTTCAGGGCTTGGCCGCCGACGGTTTGGAATTGCTCAAAGAGGCCAAACGCGAAACCGGCATGCCGATCGTAACTGAAATCATGAACGCCAATCATTTGCCGTTGTTTGAAGACGTGGACCTTATTCAGGTCGGCGCACGTAACATGCAGAATTTTGAATTGCTCAAAGAACTTGGCCGTACCCGCAAGCCCATCTTACTCAAACGCGGATTGGCCAATACCATGAAAGAGTGGTTGATGAGCGCGGAATATATCATGGCGGGCGGTAACGAGCAGATCATTTTGTGTGAACGCGGTATCCGCACATACGAAACCTATACCCGCAATACGCTGGATCTGTCAGCGGTTCCGATGTTACATGAATTGACACACTTGCCGGTTATGGTAGATCCCAGCCACGCCAGCGGTATTAACTGGATGGTAAAACCCATGGCAATGGCCGCTGCCGCATCGGGTGCTGACGGATTGATGATCGAGGTCCATAACGATCCAAAACACGCATTGTGCGACGGCGCGCAGTCGCTCACCCCTGATCAATTTGAAGATGTGGCACGCCGCGTATTTCATATTCGTGAGGCGATCAAAGAATGACGGTAGGAATCATCGGTCTGGGGCTGATCGGCGGCTCGTTTGCCAAAGCGTTTAAACAATATACCGATCACCGTGTTCTCGGTTATGATTGCGATCCGGCAATTACGCAGTACGCGCGGATGACAGAGTGCATTGACGGTATCGTTGATCGGGATACCCTCGGAGAATGCGACTTGCTGTTGTTGGCGGTATATCCCCAAGCAACGGTGGCGTATGTAACCGAAATGGCCGAATATATTGCGCCGCATGCGGTGGTGATCGATTGCGGCGGTATTAAGGGAAGCATCTGTGAAGCGTGTTTCCCGCTTGCCCAAGAGTATGGATGGACGTTTATCGGCGGGCATCCCATGGCGGGTTTGCACCACTCCGGCTTAAAACACGCGACAGCCGACTTGTATCAAAACGCATCTATGATCTTAACGCCGCCCAATACCGAAAACATTTTGCTTTTGGAAAAGGTGACGGGATGGTTTAAATCGGTTGGTTTTGCTTCGGTTACGGTTACCACGCCGCAAAAGCACGACGAGATCATTGCGTTTACCTCGCAGTTGGCGCACGTGGTATCAAACGCCTATGTCAAAAGTCCACGTGCGCAGATACACCGTGGTTTTTCGGCGGGGAGTTACCGCGATTTAACGCGTGTAGCGCGCCTCAATGAAACCATGTGGAGTGAATTATTTTTGGAAAATCGTGACTATTTGATAGCGGAGATTGACCACATTATACAGTCACTTGGCGAATACAAAACGGCACTTGCCGACGGCGATGCCGAACAGTTAAAACGGTTGCTGAAAGACGGAAGCGACCGTAAAGAGAGGATCGATAGCCCGTATGCGGACGATTAAAGTGGAAACGGCAAAAGGATATGAGATCCATATAGAAGACGGCCTGCTGAGCCGTGTTGCCGAAGAATGTGCGTCGGTGTTGCACAGCGACAAACTGTTGGTGCTTACCGACAGCAACGTCGCTGCGTTGTATGGCGCCTCGGTGTGTGAGGCGCTGGCCACAGCAGGTTTTGACGTGACCGAGTATGTGATATCGGCCGGCGAGGGATCCAAAAGCACCGACAACTATCTGGCGATCGTTTCAGCCCTTGCCGAAAAGGGCTTTTCACGCAGTGATGCCATTGTGGCGCTCGGCGGTGGCGTGGTCGGCGATCTTGGCGGATTTTGTGCGGCTTCCTATTTGCGCGGCATTCCGTTCGTGCAGATTCCCACGACATTGCTTGCGTGCGTGGATTCGTCGGTGGGCGGGAAAACGGCCGTTAATTTGCCGGAAGGCAAGAATTTACTGGGCGCGTTTTATCAACCGCGGTTGGTATTGATTGATCCGCTGGTATTGAATACGTTAGACGAGGCAACGTTTGCCGACGGCATGGCCGAAGTAATCAAATACGGAATGATCCGCGATGCGGAACTGTTTGAAGCGCTGGAACAGCGTTCTTGGAGTTGTGCGCAGATCATTGAGCGATGCGTTGCCATTAAAAGTGCCGTCGTGGCGGCGGACGAGTTTGACAACGGCGAGCGGTTGTTGCTTAATTACGGGCACACCGTCGGTCATGCGATCGAACGTTGCAGCCACTTTTCCATTTCGCACGGAAGTGCGGTGGCAATCGGCATGTCGGTTTTAATGCATGCCGAACCGAACGGTGAGGAGTTGGCAAAACGGCTGGACAACTTGTTG
>JAZOQQ010000103.1:0-2533 GCA_045656165.1 Acutalibacteraceae bacterium | reverse complement strand
TTAATTGAAGCCGCCTTTGAAAAGAATGTGCTTGGTACACTAAGGGATGATCTGTTTGAGCGTATGACCGCCAATTACGAAAAAGAGCAAAGAGAATTGATACAAGCAGTTGCCGAAGCGGAACGGCAACTTGCTAATGCTGAGCAAGATAACATCGACCTTCGGGCTTTTCTTTCTATCATCCGTAAATGTACCGACTTAAAGGAACTGACACCTGAACTCGTCAATCGATTGATTACCAAGATAGAGGTCTTTAATAGCACTAAAGACGAAAATGGCAAAAAGCACATTCCTATTAAGGTTCACTTTATTGGTGTGGGTGTTATTGTAATTCCTGATGGGAAGACAATTCTTGAGACTTATGAAGAAATCCGCAAGAATCCGCCAAGAGTGGCGTGAAAGAGAAATACGGCGTAGCCTTTATCGGCTACACCGTATCCTACATACCCCGACTGTCCTTAGCCACCTCTGGCTAATAACTACGGGTTTTTGTTATTTGATGGACAATTCAATGTTAAATTCAACGCCGTCGGGCAAGTTTTTCACGCCGTAAGGCATTTGATGAACGCGCATAATGGCCGCCACGATTGACAGGCCGATACCGCTGCCGCCGTAAACACGGGTGTGGGCTTTGTCGACCTTGTAAAAACTTTCCCAAATACGCGGCAGATCGTCCGACGGGATGGGGAGACCTGAATTAAAAACACAAATGCGCAACGTGTTTTCTTCGGTAGGTTCCCAACGAATGCGGATACAACCGTTTTCTTCGGTGTGGTTGAGGGCATTCGTGAGATAATTGGTCATCACGTTTTCGATCAATTGCGGATCGCCCCAAACAAATGCAGGTTCTTCCGCAAGAGCGGGAAGTGTGATGTTCTTTTGTGCAAACAGCGGTGCGTTGCGTTCGAGCAAGCGCTCACACAATGCGCGGATATCGAAATATTCGATCTGCAATTCCGCTTTGCCCGATTCGAGTTGCATCAGCATGGTCATACGGCTGATGATCTGCGAGAGATGGTCGGCCTCGTCGGCGATAACGTCACAATAAAATGCGCGCTGTTCCTTGTCTTGAACCGCGCCGTTTTCTCGCAATCCTTCGGCGTACGTTTGAATCAACGCAATCGGTGTTTTCAACTCGTGCGATACGTTGCTGATAAACGAGCGACGGATCTCGTTTTGTTGTTCAACCCGTTCTACGTCATCTAGCAAACGTGCGTTGGCGGTTTTGAGATCGGAAAGGGTGGCCTCCATCGTTTCGGAAACGGTGTTAAGGCTGTTGCCCAGTTCGGCCAGTTCGTCGTTCCCTCGGCTCTGATAGCGGTCGCTGAAGTTTAGGTCGGCCATGTTTTTGGCCATGGTCGAAAGGCGAGAAATGGGACGTGTAAAGTAGCGGGAAATGAGCCAAACGGCAACCGCACTGATGCCCAATATCACGAGCGAGGAGATCAGCAAAAAGCGATTGGCGATCGCGCTGCTTTGATCGGTGTCGGTAAGAGAAAGTTGAAAAACGAGATTCAGCCCGTTTTCCGTTCGCCCATACAGGAACAAAAAGGCATCCGATTCTTGTTGCGAACGGAAAGGACGGCCGGTAACGGTGTAGGTACCGTTCGGTATGTTCAGTGGTGAGAGGACGGCAAACGGGGGGGATTCGAAATCCGACAAGGGAATGGAACGGTCGTGATACAAGAGTTGATAATCGCTCCATAAAAGTAAGGCCGGTTCGTCGGAGGAAGAACGTTGATGCAGATAGTGCGACAATTGATCATAATTGGCTGAAACGGCATCCAATTCCTTATAGGCGTCAACCAAGAGCGTTTTCTTTTGATCGCGGTAGTAATCGGAAAAAGCAAACGTGTTCAACAAAAGGTTGACTGTGAGCAACGATAAGATACAAGCCGCGGTGGAGATATACAATTTGAACGTGATGGAATGAAAAAAACGGATCGTTTTCTTGTTCATATCAAACCTCGAACTTATAGCCGATGCCGCGAATGGTTTTGATCATTTCACCCGCTTCACCGAGTTTACTGCGCAATTTTTTGATGTGCGTATCCACGGTGCGCGCGTCACCGTAATAATCGTAGCGCCACACGTTGTCCAAAATCTTATCGCGGGACAGGGCGATACCTTTGTTGGTCATCAAATACGAAAGCAATTCGAATTCCGTGTAAGTCAATTCCACGCGTTCACCGTCAACGTATGCCTCTCTCGACAAGGGATCAATGCGAAGACCCGAAGAGATAGGGGCAGGGGGAGAAGAGCTGTTGTTGCGGCGCAACACCGCCTCAATACGAGCGGTAAGGATTTTCAAACTGAACGGTTTGGCGATGTATTCGTCTGCGCCAAGTTCAAACCCTTGCAACTCATCGTTTTCTTCGCCTTTGGCGGTGAGCATGATGATGGGCGTTTTGCTGGTGCGGCGAATCTCTTTGCAAACGTCCCAACCGTTCACGCGAGGCATCATCACGTCCAACAATATAAGGTCAGGATGTTCACGGTTAAACGCTTCCAAGGCTTCGATACCGTCGGCGGC
>JAZOQQ010000102.1:0-6021 GCA_045656165.1 Acutalibacteraceae bacterium | reverse complement strand
GCTCAATACCGCCTACAGCGGCAAGTTCTCGTCCGACCGTTCGATTCGCGATTATTCCGAAAACATTTGGGGCGGAAGGCCGCTGAAATAAAATTAAAAGATCCGAGGAAGAAGTTTCCTCGGATCTTTTTTTAGGTACGTTTACGGTGAAGCAGAATTCCAAGTGCCGCGCCGATGCCGGCAAGGATGACTGTTAAACTGATAAAACGTTTCATGTTTCCACAGCTCCTTGTTGTTGATAGTCCGCCTCCATGGCGCGATACTCGGGCGTTTTCCATTTGCCGGTGAAATAGATCACGGTGGCAAAGATCACTTCGGTGAGATATGCCGCACTCAGCGCCAAATGCACGCTGTAGATTCGGAATTCGGTGGGCAATACACCAAAGAGAATATAGGCGTAGATGACAAAGGATACGGCGTATATCAAGGTAGAGATAAACATTAACGTCCCCGAACCGACAGCACGGAAAATGCCGTGGAACAGGTTGTTAAACACGTTGAAGAACAGCAACGGCAACAGGAAGCGGATGATATTGACGCTGATATTGAAACTGATGGCGTCTTCGATGGGATCCAAAAACAGTTTCGTGAACGGTTTGGCAAAGATCACAAACAGGAGCAAGACAACGAGAAAGAAAGCCAATCCTTGTGTGATACCAACCTTAATTCCCTCTTTTATCTTGTCAAAGCGTTTGGCGCCCATTGCCTGTGCGATAAAGTTTGTATTAGCTTTGATGGCGTTTTGGTAGGTGGCGCAAACCAATGTTTGTGCTTTGTTGGCGATGGCATAGCCCGAAATGGCGGCGGTCGTGCAGGTGTTTGTCAACGGTGACACCAAAGCGGTGCAACTGTACATCGCCATTTGTTGAAGCATTGACGGTGCGCCGTAACTGAAGGATTTTGCAAGATCTTCTTTGCTAAACTGTAAGCCGCGCAGAGAAATGCCCCAACTGCGAAAAAGACGGATGTAGGTAACGAAATAAAATACAGTAACGACACCGCAAGACAACAGCGTGGCGAGCGCACTGTATGCAATGCCTTTTTTCATTACCCCCAAAAAAAGATAGTTAAACGCCACGTTTAACAGGCCGGATATAACCGATGCGATCAGCGGCAATTTGGTCATGCCCATTCCGTTGGAAATGTAGATAAAGCCCCAGTTGAATTGTAAAAAGATATACGAAAGTGCGTGCATTTGGAAATAAGCCGCGGCATCATGGTAGACATCGGCACCTACGTTAAGAAGGGTGAACAGTTGCGGATAGAACAGGAGCTCGGCGAGGGCCACGAGTAACGCGGCGACGGAGGTGAACAGAAAATTGAGTTTCATAACATTGAGCGTTTTTCGGTAATCACCTTTTCCAAAAAGTGCCGATACATAAATGCCGACGCCTGTCAAATATCCGTAAAAAACAGCGTTGATAAGTTCGTTGAACTGCTGTGTAACAGCGGTAGCGGCAAAAGCTTCACTGCCGATGAATTTGCCGATCATCATCGAGTTTACTACCGAATAAGACTGTGACAGCAAGGATGAGAGAATGAGCGGCAACGCAAATAAAAAGTATTTTTTGCGGATATTACCCTCATACAGTTTTTCCGGCCTGTTCATGCTGGTGCCCCCTTGACAAATGCGTTGGCATCAGTATAATGAAATACGCAACAAAAATCAAGAATTGCGATAATTTTTCAAAATAATCAACAATGATCAAGAGGGTGAGGGCGTGTTTCAGCAAGAACGATTGGATACGATCATGAAGATCTTGCAAAAAAACAACTACGTTACGGTAGAGTATTTGGTTCAGGAAATTCGGTACAGTCCCGCCAGCATCCGTCGGGATTTAACCATTTTGGAAAAGCAGGGGCTTGTTACGAGAAGCTATGGCGGCGTGACGTTAAAAAACGCAAATTCGTCACCGTTTCGTTTCCGTCAGCACAGTATGAAGATTGCCAAGAATGCGATTGCCAAAAAGGCGGCGGATTTGGTAGGGGAAGGCGATACAATCTTTTTGGACGGTTCTTCCACTACGCAGTATATGGGTCATTTTTTAACCGATAAGAAAGCGATTACGGTGGTGACCAGCAATATGATCTTAGCGAATTTCTTGAGCGAAAACGGGGTGAACACCTATTGCACCGGCGGACGTGTAGTAGAGTATCCCGGAATTTTGGGCGGAGAGTTCATGCTGGAAACGCTCGAAAAGTTTAACGTTGATATTGCCTTTTTTTCGACCGCTGCTTTCAGTAGAGATGGCGTTGTACTGACACCGGGCGAGGGGAGTTTGCACGCGCATAAGATATACCGCCGGCACGCTGACAAATTAGTCTATCTCTGCGGTAGCGACAAAATCGGCGCATCGTCAAAGATTTCCAGCATGACGTTGGATGAGATTGATTATTTCATCAGCGATGCATCGCTGTCGGATGAGGTGAAGACGCGGTATCCGAATACGCAATTCATTTGTACCAAATAAAAAAGCCGAGGTGTTACCTCGTCTTTTTGTTGTGTAGAAAATAACCGGTAATGCGTACGCGTTTACCGATGAGAAAAATCAGCAAATGGCACAGCGTACCGATAATACACCCGTCAATTCCAAAGGGACGAGTGAGGTTCCACAAAAACGCTGTTGTGAAGCCGACGATTGCGCCGAAAAAGAAGGTGGAGGTTCGGCACGGATTGCCGCGTAGTGCGGCAATCAACGGAACCAGTAATACGGGGCTCCAAAACGAATACGCAAACAATAAAATGGAAAAGACGTTGGGGATGCACAAAGACAGTACAATAGCGATGCCGCCGGTCAGCAGATTGACGGCGCGTAATACGTGCAGCCCTGTGCGATCGGATAACGGATAGAAGGGTAACACCGTGTCGCAGACAAGTGACACGGTAGCGCTGTTAAGAAAACCGTCTGCCGCCGATAAAATGATGGACACCATGGCCGCCATTAAGAGTCCGCGCAGTCCGACGGGCAGTAATTTTAAGATCAGCGACGGCATGGCGACGGCGGCATTATCGGTAACCGCCAAGGCGCGTGCCGCCAAACCGATGCCGGCGGTAATGAGAAAAAAAGGAAGCGAGAACAGACCACTGCCAATGGTGCCTTTGGCAGTTGCGGGGGCGTGTTTGCCCCTGGGTAGGCGCTGCATATACGGTGGCGCTAACGCTTCTCCGCACATCATGGCCAAAAACAGCGAAAGAAAAGCCGGTAATGTGCTGTTGTTTAGCGGTGATAACAGCGACGGCGGTAAGGCGTTCAACAACGGTGTCACGCCACCCCCGCGCCATACGGCATACAGCAATAACAGCGGCATACCGATCGCGAGCAGTACGAATTGCAGCATATCTACCACCAGCACCGATCCTAAGCCGCCAAAGGTGGTATAGAGCAGTACGATGCCGCCACCGATCAATGTGCCGACGGTGGTGGTGACACCCAGCAAGGCGTGCAGTACCAAGCCGATGGATTGCATTTGTGCGCCGACGATACCCGCACTGCACAAAAATGCAAAGATACCGGCGAAGCGTCGCGCCTTCTCGCCGTATGCCATGCCGATAACACCGCCAACCGTGGAAGCGCCTGTAAAGCGGTCGACACCCGGCGCAACGAAGCGGCCGATGAGTATCATACCGATGCCGAAACCGAACAGGGTGAGCGCCGTGCCGATGCCGTTTTCAAAAGCGGCGGCGGCATTGCCGGAGGAATAACCGCCGCCGATGAACGAGGCGGAGAGGGTGGCAAAGATCACAAATGGTCCATAACGTGTGTTGCAGGCGGTAAAATCGCTTACACTTTTTACACGGCGGCCCCCTGCAAGACCAATAGCGACCAGTATCGCCAAGTAGAGCGCTACAATGGCAATGTCAATCACGGCATACACCCCTCTTTTACAGAATGTGTATGCACCGACGCGGTATGATAGACGAAAAAAGCGTTTGCCGTTTCGGCACACGCTTTGTGTGTTATTTAAGCAGAGCGGCAATTTTTAAAACGGCAATCTGCGTTTTGGCATCGGTGATCTCGTTGGCGAGTACCATTTCCACCGCTTTATCCAATGGGATGCGCTCGCATTCCAAAAACTCGTCTTCATCGGGACAACTGTCGGCAAACATGAGATCCTCCGCTAAATACAGATAGATGATTTCGTTGCAGTAGCCGGGCGTGGGATACAGTGTGCCGAGTGAGCGATACCGTGCCGCGGTGGCACCGGTTTCTTCGCGCAATTCGCGCTTGCCGCCTTCCAACGGGTCTTCGCCTGTTCGATCCAGTTTGCCGGCGGGAAGTTCCAATAAAATTTCACCGTACGGATAGCGGAATTGTCGCACAAACAGCAATTCGCGCTCGGCGGTGAGCGCAGCCACGCAAACGCCGCCCGGATGCTCGACTACCTCGCGATAGGCACGGTTGCCGTTGGGAAGCAACGCTTCATCCAAACGTAAATTGATGATACGACCTTGATAGCGAATATCTTGGGACAGGGTTTCTTCACGAAGGTTCATATCGGATTCTCCTTTTTCATATATGTAATAAGGGTGATCAGGGTATGACATATTTAACAAGACCGCAGGTAACGGATAGCGGCACGGTAGAACAATTACAAAATGCATTGTGCGCACGGTATCCATGTTTCCGCATGTGGCCGATCGGGCGTAGTGCGCTTGGAAAAACCTTGCGTGCTGTTGTGTTGGGCGATGGCGACGAGTGCGTCTTAATGGCTGCCGCTTTTCATGGGCAGGAATGGATGACCGCGCTTGTTTGCTTACGGTTGTGTGAAGAGATCGGCGAAGCGCTGATAAGCGGATATGCATTGGAAGGGTGGGATTTGCGCCGTGCGTTATGCGACCGTCAAATCGTGTGGGTGCCGCTGGTCAACCCCGCCGGCGCCGCTATTGCGATTCACGGTTCGGGTAATGCCGGGAGGTTTGCACCACTGGTAAACAAACTTGGCGGTGATGAGGTGGGACGCTGGCAAGCCAATGCGCGAGGAGTAGATCTTAATCATAATTTTAACGCAGGTTGGGATAAATTGCAACAAGCGGAACGAAAAAACGGTATTGTGGGACCTGCCGCGCGACAATGGGGCGGGCCGCATCCGCACAGCGAACCCGAAACGGTGACGATGGTGGCACTATGTGACCGATTATTGCCGCGCCATGCGGTTGCGTTGCATAGTCAAGGCGAGGAGATTTACTGGCAATATGGGGTGCACACACCGCCAAAAGCCAAACTGATGGCGGATGCTATGGCAGCGGTGTCGGGGTATATCGTATCACATCCGACAGGGTTGGCATCGCACGGTGGTTTTAAGGACTGGTTTATTGAAACCTATCGAAAGCCGGCTTTTACCATCGAATTGGGAAAAGGGGTAAATCCGTTACCGTTGAATTGCTTTGAAGCAACCTATCGCAAAGCACGTGAGATGTTGATTTTATCGTTATTACTGTAAGGCATATGGCATATTTTACCGCCATACACAAAAAGTTTTTCTTTTTTCAAAAACACACTTGACAAACGATAGGGACATACTATATAATAGTCAGCGTTCCCTGCAAAAAGCGGGGTGCGATACGGCTGTATAGCTCAGTTGGCTAGAGCACGCGGTTCATACCCGCGGTGTCACCGGTTCGAATCCAGTTACAGCCACCAACTGTGACAGGGTTTTAACCACTCTGTCACACACATGGCCCGATGGTCAAGCGGTTAAGACACCGCCCTTTCACGGCGGTAACACGGGTTCGATTCCCGTTCGGGTCACCAAACTTTTGTGACAGGCGCAAGCCTGTCACATTGTATTAGTCGCTGCAATAGCGGCGACTGTATACATGGGCGTATAGCTCAGCTGGTTAGAGCGCCTGCTTCACACGCAGGAGGTCAGCGGTTCGAGTCCGTTTACGCCCACCATGAAAAGACCGTGATTGTGATACAATCACTGTCTTTTCAGCTAAATTCGGCTTACGCCGAGCTAAATTGCCTTACGGCAGCTAAATTCTTAACAGAGCTAAATTGGCTTCGCCAGATAGTAACC
>JAZOQQ010000101.1:0-7233 GCA_045656165.1 Acutalibacteraceae bacterium | reverse complement strand
AGCCGTGTAGTCGTACAGGGCTGCGGTCCGATCGGCTTGATCTGCATTGCGGTTCTGCGCACCATGGGTATTGAAAACATTGTGGCGGTTGACGGTGAAAAGAAACGCCTTGATTTTGCTCGCGAAATGGGCGCTACCGCTACCGTTAACTTCAAAGACTTCCAAGGTGTGGAAGCACTGGCAGGCGGTGTGAAAGACGCATTTGGCGGTTACTTGGCCGACTTCGCGTTCCAGTGCACCGGTTCGCCGATCGCACACGCCAATATCTACAAATTCATCCGCAACGGCGGCGGTTTGTGTGAACTTGGCTTCTTCATCAACGGCGGCGACGCCACCATTAACCCGCACTTCGACATCTGCTCGAAGGAGATCACCACGGTCGGTTCTTGGGTCTACACCCTGCGTGATTACGCGACCACCTTTGATTTCCTCAAACGTGCCAAAGGAATCGGGTTGCCGATGGAGAAACTCATCACCCACAAATTCCCGCTGGAAGAGATCAACGAAGCGTTGGCTGTCAACCTGAAGATGGAAGGCCTGAAGATCGCTGTTGTGAACAAGTAAGGGGCGATAAGGTATGTCAAACGCCACCGGTATTGTGGAAGTATACGGTTTGGTTGCCGCTTTCGTCGCTTGTGACGCGGGGTGCAAAGCCGCCGACGTGACGGTTGAGCACTTTGATAAAAACAAACCCGGTAATCCCGAAAGTTTGTCGGTACCGCTGATCGTAGCGGTCAAATTCCGCGGTTCGGTTGACAACGTCACCGCCGCCGTGGAAGCCGCCGCCGAAGCGGCCAAGGGTGTATCCGGCGTCGATTCCACCCACGTGATGAGCAGTACGGAACCCGACACTGAGCCGATGCTCAAAATAAATGCATTTGATAAAAATTAACATGGGAGGGCATAAACATGTCTAACGAAGCACTTGGTATGGTAGAAACCCGCGGCCTCACCGCCGCCATCGAAGCTGCGGATGCAATGGTCAAAGCAGCTGAGGTTACGTTGATCGGCACCGAAAAAATCGGTTCCGGACTCGTATCCGTCATGGTCCGTGGCGACGTCGGCGCTGTTAAAGCCGCTGTCGAAGCCGGTTCCACCTCCGCATCCCGTTTGGGCGAACTCGTGGCTGTCCACGTGATTCCGCGGCCTCACGCTGATGTTGAGAAAATTCTTCCGAAATTCTAAGGAGAGATCCCCACATGAAGTCTTTAGGACTGGTTGAAGTCTCCGGCGTGACCGCCGGCATTGACTGCTTGGATATCATGTGCAAGTCGGCAAGTGTCGAATTTGTCACGTGGGAGCGCAAACTCGGTGGTCGTTTGGTCACCATCGTGGTGCAAGGCGACGTATCTGCCGTCACCGCGGCTGTGGAAAACACCCTGGAAAACGCGATCGTCAAGCCGGTTGCCCACGCGGTAATCGCCAGTCCGCACGAAGAAACCGTGCGGATGATGGAGCTGAGCGCATCCCGTATCCGCAAACAACAAGCAAACTCGTAAATTTGAGCCACACCGGTAAAGGAGGTGGAGAGAATGGCATTGGAAGCATTGGGCATGGTTGAAACCAGAGGTTTGGTTGCCGCCGTCGAAGCTGCTGACGCAATGGTCAAAGCCGCTAACGTGACGCTGATCGGTACCGAAAAAATCGGTCCCGGACTCGTATCTGTCATGGTTCGTGGCGATGTCGGCGCTGTCAAAGCCGCTGTCGACGCCGGTTCTTCGTCCGCTGCTACGCTGGGCGAACTGGTCGCCACACACGTGATCCCGAGACCCCACAGCGACGTCGAGAACATCTTGCCGACGCTGAAATAAGTCTAATCCCAAACAAAAAAACAAGGAGGAAACAACAATGGCACTGGAAGCATTAGGTATGGTCGAAACCAGAGGTCTGGTCGCCGCTATCGAAGCTGCTGACGCGATGGTCAAAGCTGCGAACGTCGTCCTGATCGGCACCGAGAAAATCGGTTCCGGACTCGTGTCCGTCATGGTTCGCGGTGATGTCGGCGCTGTCAAGTCCGCTGTGGAAGCCGGTTCGTCTTCTGCTGCGCGTCTGGGCGAAGTCATCGCTACGCACGTCATCCCGAGACCCCATGGCGATGTGGAGAAGATCCT
Source organism: Acutalibacteraceae bacterium (assembly GCA_045656165.1). Taxonomy (GTDB): domain Bacteria; phylum Bacillota; class Clostridia; order Oscillospirales; family Acutalibacteraceae; genus RGIG3009. The sequence goes on along the minus strand of JAZOQQ010000101.1, from coordinate 5,122 downwards.
GCCCGTACTCAAATAAGAGTCACTTGTATGGTTCATGCGGAGGGAGCTTCCGCTCCCTCCGCATTCTCCCCATCCCGCAAACATTACTCTGAAAAAAGGTGAGGAAGATGATCGTCGGAAAAATCGTGGGAAGCGTTGTTTCTACACGAAAAAACGAAAACTTGATCGGCAGCAAATTCATGGTGGTTAAGCCCCTCGCCGATATGGGCGACCGCTCCTCGACTATCGTTGCGATCGATAATGTCGGCGCCGGTATAGGCGAACTTGTTTTAGTGGCGACCGGCAGTGCAGCCCGCATCGGCTGTAACATGGAAAAAGCCCCCGTCGATGCCGCCATCGTCGGTATCGTTGACAGCGGAACTGGAATGAATAATCATGAACATAACTGAACTGAAAAACTTGCTGCGTGAGGGTGGCGTCGTCGGCGCCGGCGGTGCCGGTTTCCCGTCCTATGCGAAACTGGACGAACGCGCCGACACCCTTATCCTCAACTGTGCTGAATGTGAACCGCTCTTAAAACTGCATCAACAACTTTTGGAAAAGCATGCAGAAGAGGTCCTCAGCACCTTCAACTTAATAGCGAAAGCAGTAGGAGCCACTTCGGTGTTCTTAGGCATCAAAGGGCATTACAAACGCACCATTGAAGCCGTAGAACGCCATCTTGACTCCTTTGAAAATATGTCGGTTTGCAAATTGCCGGCCGTATACCCCGCCGGTGACGAAGTCGTACTCATTTATGAGGCGACCGGTCGTGTGGTACCGCCCGGCGGTCTGCCGATCGCCGTAGGCGTGACGGTGTTCAACGTAGAAACGATCCTCAACGTTGCCGGTCTGTTGGCAGGTACACCTGTCACACACAAATACGTCACCATCGCCGGCGAGGTCGCCTCCCCTGCTACCTTCAAGGTAGCAATCGGCACCCCGGTAAGCGAGTTGCTTCGGATGGCGGGCGGTGTTACCACCCCACATCCCGCGTATTTGTTCGGCGGCCCTATGATGGGACGTATCGGCAGCGATCTGGAACCGGTCACCAAAACCACTAACGCCATTTTAGTGTTGCCGGATGACCATAGTTTGATCGTGAAGAAACAAGCAAAACCGTTTATTGACATGAAACGCGCGATGGCGGCTTGCTGTCAGTGCAACTACTGCACCGAGTTGTGCCCCCGTCACATGCTGGGACACCCCATTGAACCGCACAAATTTATGTTATATGCAACCAATGGCATCACCAACGATGCGTCGCCGTACGTCAACTCGTTCTTCTGCGTAAGCTGCGGCTTGTGTGAACTGTATTCCTGCGGTCAGGGGTTATCGCCCCGCACCTTGCTAGCCGAATGCAAAAACGGACTTCGCAAAAACGGTGTGAAACCGCCGCAAGTCACCGCCGCACCGGTCAACCCCGCTCGCGATTATCGAAAAGTTCCGATGGATCGCTTGATGGCACGGTTAGACCTGACGAGATATGACAAAAACGCTCCCCTTTCGGACGCCAAGGCATCCGAACGAGAATTGCGGATTTTAGTTTCGCAACACATCGGTGCTCCCGCCAAAGCGGTGGTTGCCGTCGGCGACAAGGTGAAAGCCGGTCAGGTGATCGCCGCCGCCGCCGAAAATGCACTCAGCGTGAACATTCACGCACCAATCAACGCAACCGTCAAATCGGTCAGCGATACCGTCATTACCTTAACGAAGGAGGATGCCTAATGAAAAAAGCAATCGGTATGATTGAATATAAAACCGTATCCTCCGGTATGTTAGCGGCGGATCGTATGGTCAAAACCGCCGAAGTAGAGGTGTTGGAAGCCACCACCGTCTGCCCCGGCAAATACATGGTCATCGTCAGCGGTGATCTCAGCGCGGTACGCGCCGCCGTTGACAGTGCTGCAGCCCACTACGGCGACAGTTTGATCGACAGCTTTGTACTGGGCAACCCCCACGAATCTATTTTCAGCGCCTTGTACGGTTCCACCGAGATCGGTGCTCCGAATGCGCTGGGCGTACTGGAAACCTTTACGGCCGCCGCGGCAATCGTGGCCGCCGATCTCGCCGCCAAAACCTCTCAAGTCGAGCTCGTTGAATTGCGCTTGGCTCGCGGTATGTGCGGTAAATCGTACCTGCTTCTCACGGGTGAAATCGCTGCCGTAGAGGCCGCCATCGAAAACGCTCGCAAGGCGACCGCCGAAAACGGCATGTTCCTTGACAGCGCGATCATTCCTCACCCCGACGAGAAAATGTGGCGCAGCATCCTATAAGGAAATCCCTAATGATTAAGTAAAGGAGGTCACGGCGATGCTCGCAATTGAACGACGGAATGCGATCCTTTCGAAGTTAGCGCAAGACGGCAAGGTTATCGTTGCAGACTTGAGCCGTGACTTCGGGGTAACGGAAGAAACCATTCGTCGCGATTTGGAAAAACTGGATAAGGACGGACTGGCAAAGAAAACGCATGGCGGTGCGGTATCAACACAGGTGGTCAAAACCGACCTGCCGTTCAGCGTTCGCAAGCGTGCGAACGTGGATCGCAAACAGCGGATCGCACAAAAGATCAGCGAAATGATCCACGATGGCGATTACATCATGCTGGATGCCAGTTCTACCGCGATCTTCGTGACCAAATACATCAAATCACGTAAAAACATTACGCTGATCACCAACTCCGTGGAAATCCTGTTGGAACTCGCGGACAAAGAGGGTTGGAACGTCTTATCCACCGGCGGCACGCTCAAAGAAGGCGCTCTCGCTATGGTCGGTGCTTCAGCAGAAAAAATGATTCGCGGTTTCCACGTAGATTTGGCGGTGTGCTCGTCAAAAGGCATTGACATGTCAATGGGCATTACCGACTCCAATGAAAAAGACTCCCAGATCAAACAAGCAATCTTCGCTGCCGCCAACCGCAAGGTTTTAGCGGTGGATGCTACCAAATTTGACAAGATCTCGTTTGTAAAAGTTTGTGACATCAATGAGATCGACACCGTCGTAACCGACGAAAAGCCCACGGACCGCTGGGCCGAATATTTAAAAAACAAAGACATTGAATTGGTCTATTGATAGAAATTGTGTAAGGAGTGAGTAAGATGGCAACGACAATTTCCGAATCCGAAATCCGTCAAGTCGTCAATCAAGTATTAAGTCGGATGCAATCCGCACCCGCCGCATCGTGGGATTCCACCCAGTATGGCGGTCGTCAACTGATCGGTATTTACGACGATATGAACGAGGCCATCAAGGCCGCCGAAGCCGGTTACCGTGCCGTCCGCGCCATGAGCGTGGAAGAGCGGGAAAAAATCATCACCGAGATCCGCAAATTGACCCGTGCAGAAGCCGGTATCATGGCACAGCTCGGCGTTGATGAAACCGGCATGGGTCGCGTGGATCACAAGAAAGCCAAACACTTGTTGGTCGCAAACAAGACTCCCGGTACCGAAGACATCGTTTCCGCTGCCAAAACCGGTGACAGCGGCTTAACGCTCGTAGAAATGGCGCCGTTCGGCGTGGTGGGTGCCATCACCCCCAGCACCAATCCGAGTGAAACCGTTATCTGCAACAGCATCGGTATGATCGCAGCCGGCAACGGCGTGGTCTTCAACCCCCACCCCAATGCCATTGCCACTTCCAACTACGCGGTAGACCTCGTCAACCGTGCGTGCAAAGCCGCCGGCGGCCCCGACGTGTTGGTTTGCTCCATGAAGAAACCCACCATGGAATCCGCGGCGATCATGCAATCGCATCCCGCCATTCGCTTGCTGGTCTGTACCGGCGGCCCCGGTGTGGTGCGTGCGGTGTTATCGTCCGGCAAAAAGGCCATTGGCGCCGGTGCGGGTAATCCGCCGGTTATCGTGGACGATACCGCCGACATCGCCAAAGCCGGTAAAGATATTATCGTCGGTTGCACGTTTGATAATAACCTGCCCTGCATTGCTGAAAAAGAAGTGTTTGCGTTCCGCAACATTGCCGACGAACTCATTTCGGTCATGCTCCGCAACGGTGCGTACCAGATCAACGCGAATCAAGCAAAACAGCTCGCTGATGTCGTACTGGTCAGCAAAACCGATAAAAACGGTAAGGTCAAGACTACCGTCAGCCGCGACTGCGTCGGCCGTGACGCCGCCGTATTGTTAGCCAAGATCGGCATCAACGTCAGCAACGATATCCGTTGCATCATCTGCGAAACCGATTTTGATCATCCCTTCGTACAGCACGAATTGATGATGCCCATTCTGCCCATCGTGCGTGTGGACAACATTGATCAGGCCATCGAACTGGCGTGCAAAGCGGAACACGGCAACCGCCACACCGCGCATATGCACTCCAAGAACATTGATCATCTGTCCCGCTTTGCGAAAGCGGTGGAAACTACCATTTTCGTGAAGAATGCTCCGTCGTATGCCGGCATCGGCTTCGGCGGCGAAGGCCACACCACCTTTACCATTTCCGGTCCGACCGGTGAAGGTATCACGTCGGCGCGCAGTTTCACTCGTCAACGCCGTTGCGTGATGGCAGACAGCTTCCGCATTATCTAAAAAGGAGTCGTTACTATGGCATACGATGCTTCATTAGTTTCTGAAATAGTCAGCCGTGTGATGGCCGAAGTCGGCACCGCGCCCAAGGCGGATAATTTGGTGCCGGTCGGCGTTTCCAACCGTCACATCCATCTGTCCAAGGAACACGTTGAGATCTTATTCGGCAAAGGGTATGAACTGACCCCCTTAAAAGATCTGTCCCAGCCCGGCCAGTACGCTTGCAAAGAGGTGCTGACCATTGTCGGCCCCGCCATGCGTCCCATTGAAAACGTGCGTGTGCTCGGTCCTGTGCGTAAAGCATCGCAGGTTGAGATTTCCCGCACCGATTCGTTTGTACTGAAAGTCAAACCGCCGGTGCGTGAATCGGGTGACATCGCCGGCTCGGCGCCTGTTACCATCATCGGTCCCAAAGGTGTCGTAACGCTGAAAGAAGGTTGCATCATCGCCAACCGCCACATTCACATGAGTGAAGAGGAAGGCGCCGCTTTCGGCGTGCGTGATGGCGAATACGTTAACGTGGAGGTTAACGGCGAGCGCCGCACCACCTTCTACGACGTGCAAGTACGCGTAAACAAAGCGTTCCGTCTGGAAATGCACGT
>JAZOQQ010000100.1:0-8538 GCA_045656165.1 Acutalibacteraceae bacterium | reverse complement strand
ATTCCCAAACGTAAGGGTACTGTTACCTTTGAGGATAAGGATATTACCCATACTCCATGTCACAAGATCGTTCATCTCGGAATGACACAGGTTCCCGAGGGAAGAAGAATATTCCAGGAGCTTACCGTTTACGAAAATCTTCTTATGGGAGCATACTCCATAAAGGATTCTTCCGGATTTAAGAACGATATAGATTCGGTTTATACCCGTTTCCCACGTTTGGCTGAAAGAAAGAATCAGATTGCAGGTACACTTTCGGGCGGTGAACAGCAAATGCTTGCCATGGGCCGTGCTATGATGAGTCATCCTGAACTGCTGATGCTGGACGAACCTTCTATGGGCTTGTCGCCACTTTTAGTTGATCAGGTATTTGAAATTATTAAAAACTTCCAAAAGAATGGTACGACAATCCTGCTGGTTGAGCAGAACGCCGGCAAGTCGCTGGCGATTTCCGACCGTGCCTACGTATTGGAAAACGGCAGTATCGTCCTTTCCGGTAAAGGCGAAGAACTGCTCAAAAGTGATATGGTTAAAAAAGCCTATCTCGGTGGCTAACGAACAAAAAGAAAAGCGCTGTATCCGTTTTGGATACAGCGCTTTTTGAATCTTGTTATTCGTTTTCCATGAAGCGTGCGTATGCGGCGCGCAATTCTTTTGAGGTTTCTTCGGGGCAGGTGGGATTGCAGTGTGCCCATGCACCTGTTTCGCTGGATGCGTTGAATTTAACCTTGTCAGCACTACGCATCGGCGGATAGAAGGCGATGTGGAAGTGATAATAGTCCGATGCATCCTCGCCGTTGACGGGCTCGTTATACATGCACATCATGTAAGGGAACTTGTAGCCGAACAAGCTGTCTAACATACCGGTCGCACGGCGCAAGGTTTCGGCAAGAGCTGTGCGCTCTTCAGCGGTAAACTCGGCAATATTGGAAACGTGACGGTTGCTCATGATATATACGCCGTACGGATACTCGGAGAAGAAGGGAAGGAAGACGGTGAAATGCTCATTGCGGAAAATGATGCGTTGTTCAAAGTCCAATTCCGCTTTTAACATATCACAGAAGAGGCAATTGCCCTTTTCTTCCATATGCGCTTTCGCATTGGCAAGACTAAGTTCCAGTTTCTTCGGGACAAAAGAGTAACCATAGATTTGTCCGTGGGGGTGCGGCATGGTAACGCCGACGACCTCACCGCGGTTTTCAAAAATAAAAACGTATTTGATATTTTCATCTTTGGAGATTTCTGTGTAGCGCTCAACCCACAGATCCACCAGTTTTTCAATGTGAGAGGTGGGGAGTTCGGGTAACGTTACCGTGTGTTCGGGTGAGTACAGAATAACTTCGCATTTGCCGTAAGCAGGTGCGGTTTCAAAGAAATCGTTGGCAACATCATCCGGTGCAGGCGGATTTTGCGACAGGGCAGGGAAGTCGTTGTCGTATTTATAGACGTCATAATGATCCGGAACTTTACCGGAGCCCGGGCAGAAGGGACAATAATCCTTCGGCATTTGGGGACGGTTTTGACGATGGGATGCGATCATGATCCAATCGTTCGTTAAGGGGTTTTTACGTAATTCAGCCATGTTTTTACCTCATTTCGCAATACAGATGCCGCCGCAAGGACGGATGGATAACGTGTGGCAAGATCCTTTACCGAAAACCGCTTCAATGGTTTCGGTAAATTCGGCAACTTTCTCTTCCGGCACAAAATTCTGCGTCGTACCGCCAAAACCGCCGCCGTGCACACGCCAAGCACCGTTGCCGTTTAATACACGCTGAGCGAGTGCTAAAGCGAGCGAAATACCTTGGTGTTTAACAGCAGAATTAGCATAGATATTTTGTAAGTATTCAAAAGACGAGTGACCCGACTCGATAATGAGCGATTTGAAGGTTTCAAAATCGCCGTTTTCCAAAGCCGCCACTTCGCGTGCTACACGGTCGTTATCACCTAAGAAGTGCAGAGCACGCAATACAGCACGATCGCCGTATTTGCGGCGCAGATCCGAAATACGGGGCAAGAGTTCCTCATAGGTGGTTTCACGCAAGAAATCCACGTTTAATTCTTGTGAAACTTCACGCATTTCGGTGGTGATGTCCGCGTACTCGTGCGTGAGATTGGCGTGTCCGCCGCCTACGTCAACAATGCACAGGCGGTGCCCGCTTTTTGCAAAATCAAAATTAACGGTGCGGATAATCGGCGCATTGGTGTCGGCAAAGTCGATGGTAATGATGCCGCCGACAGAAGATGCCATTTGATCCATTAACCCGCTGGGCTTGCCAAAGTGTACGTTCTCGGCATATTGCGCGATCTTGGCGATCTCAACGGGATCGACACGACCTTCATTATACATATGGCTGAGAATAGTGCCGATGAGTACCTCAAAAGCTGCCGAAGAAGAAAGGCCGGAACCTTTAAGAACATTGGAAGTGGTGTAGGCCTGAAAACCTTTGACGGCATAACCCAACTGACAAAAACGGTCTGCTACGCCGCGAATTAACGAGGCCGAGCGATTATAATCTGCTTTTTTCGGTAGCAAATCCGCAAGGTCGATCACATCCATGTCATAACCGGCAGATTTCACGCGAATAGCATTGTCAGTGGTGGGGGCTACGACGGCTATCACATCCAAATTCACACTTCCTGCCAATACGCAACCGTGATTGTGGTCGGTGTGGTTACCGCCAATTTCAGTACGGCCGGGAGCGGAGAAGAGCCACAGTTCCTCTTCGTTTCCGTACAGCGAAGTGTAGCTGTTGACGGCATCAATGTATCGTCCTCGTTGCGCGGCAACGGCATCAGCTCCATACAACTTTTCAAACAGCGCGTCAAACGCACCGCCTTGTAGTTGCGAAAGGATCGCTTGTGTGCTACTCATAACGATTACCTCCGTTTACTGTTATCTTATCTCCATTATACAACATATTCCGTGAAAATAAAGCATAACTTTTTTCATCGGTATGGACAAATGTTGCAAAGTGTGTTACTCTCTTAAAAGAGGTGAGTTGGATGGGACTCTCAAAATTTATCTTTAAGGATACGCTGAAAGAGAATTTGGCGTTGGCAGTGTATAACACGGGTTATGAACGATGTGCGGGGGATCACAAGTGGGGTCCTGCGCTGCGCGATCATTATTTGGTGCATTATATCCGTTCCGGAAAAGGAACCTATATAGTGGGCGGTAAAACGTATTCGTTAACGGCAGGTGATTTGTTTTTGGTGTACCCGTCGGTTCCGGTGTCCTATACGGCGGACTCGGAAGATCCGTGGGAATATTACTGGGTTGGCTTTAACGGTACCGAAGCACGCCGTATGTTGCAAGCCACCGGCTTTTCAAAAGAGATACCCGTATTGCATCCCGATGATGTCGGCACATTACCTGAACTTCTGCTTAAGATTACTCGTTCCAGCGGTAATACGCCGACTGCAGATGCTCAAATGGTTGGGTATTTGTACTTGTTCTTGGGTGAGCTGATGCGTGTTGCAGGCCGACAGGAGCAGTATGCGAATGTGCAAGATTATGTAACGCAAGCCATCCGTTACATCCAGTATAACTACGCCGATACAATTGAGGTCAATCATATCGCATCTTACGTTGGTATCAGCCGCAGTCAACTGTATCGTGCGTTTATGGAGCGCTTTGAATTATCACCGCACGCGTTTCTCAAACGCTATCGTATAAATGAGGCGTGTACGTTGCTGCATCGTTCAGGGCTTACTATAAGTGAAGTTGCTAACTCGGTTGGCTTTTCAGACCCGTTATATTTTTCACGTGTTTTTAAAGAGGTCAAAGGCATGTCGCCATCGGCCTATCAGCAAAAAGAAAGAGCACGGATCGAATGATCCGTGCTCTTTCTCGTTTTTTTAGAAACCTCGTGAAGCGCCGCCACCACCTATAAAACCTCCGCCGCCGAAGCCGCCGGCTCCTCAATGGTGGAAAAGATTTTTTTACTGTCTGTTGCTTCGCCAGAATCCGTCACTCTTAAGCGGTATAATAAAAACGGTGGGGGTGACGGTATGCCTGTCGTTTATTTAGATGTACTGATAGTGGTAAATTGGGTGATTGACACTCTCTTGCTATCGGCTGTTGCTCGCGTACTGCACTTACCTGCCAAACGATGGCGAGTGGTAACCGCCGGCTTGATCGGGGCTCTTGGCGGAGCGCTTTTGTTTTTGATAACGTGGCCAACGGTGGTGGTTATTCTCTTACATGCGATGTTGGCAGGGACGATGTCGGTCGTTTCGTTTTCCTACATAAACGTTCGATCCTTTTTCAAAACGATGCTGGTTTTGTATGTTGTATCTGCCTTGCTTTCCGGATTGGTGACGCTGTTGTGGCACATGACGTACAGCGAACGATTCTTTGCGCACAATGGCGTGATTTACATGGATGTATCGCCGTTATGGTTGGCGATAGCAGCAGCTTTAAGTTACGGAATAACCTGTGTTTACGAATATGCTACACGTAAGCGTGCGCCACGTACCCATATCTTTTCATTGTATATTGACGATGGGGGCGGAACTTGTTGTTGTACGGCACTATACGATACAGGCATGCACTTGCGGGAGCCGTTTTCCAAAAAAGCAGTCGTTTTGGTTCAACGTGATGTGCTTGAACCGTATTTATCGGATTCCATACGGAATGCTTTACTCGGCGAAATTGCCGATAACCGTGTGAGGATGATTCCGTACAAAACATTGGGGAGTGAAGGTCTGTTGCCGGCTTTTTTGCCCAAAGCGTTAGCGATAGCGGTTGTAGGGGAAGAGCCGCAAACGGTTACGAACACGTATGTAGCGTTATGTAAAGATATTGGACGCGGCGAATTCAAAGCGCTTATAGGAAGCGATACGATAGGAGGGATGCCAAGATGAATTGGCGGCAAAAATTACGTTTGTTTTTTGGGAGATTGACGCATAAACGACTGCACAAATTAGCGGAAGGTGTCTATTATATCAATGGCGCGGACACGTTACCGTCACCGCTCAACGTGGAAGAGGAACGTGAAATATTACAACGTGTTTCATGTGGCGATGAAACCGCTCGTGATCAATTAATTACTCACAATTTACGGTTAGTAGTTTATATTGCACGCAAGTTTGAAAACTCGGGTGTGGGGATCGAGGACTTGATCTCGATCGGTACGATTGGGTTGATAAAGGCAGTTCGAACGTTTTGCCCTGATAAGAATATTAAACTGGCAACATATTCGTCACGGTGTATTGAAAACGAGATTTTAATGTATTTGAGAAAAAACTCGCAGACTCGCAATGAATTGTCAATTGATGAACCGCTCAACGTGGATTGGGATGGAAATGAGTTGCTACTGTCTGACGTGTTGGGAAGTGAACCGGATGTCGTCAATCGCGGAGTTGAACAAGAGGCGGAGCGGGATCTATTGTTAGAGTGTGTTAATAATTTGTCACAACGCGAGCAAACAATCATGCGACTACGATTTGGTATTGGCGGTGAACAAGAGCATACGCAAAAGGAAGTAGCGGACCTTCTTGGAATATCCCAGTCGTACATATCGCGATTGGAAAAGAAAATTATTAAGAGGTTGCGCAAGGACATCGAACGAGCAGGATAATCACAGTTGTTTTTTGATACGGTCTAATGCGCCCTTTTCCAAGCGCGAGACCTGTGCTTGCGAAATGCCGATTTCGGCTGATACTTCAATTTGCGTCATACCTTTAAAGAAACGCAGACTGAGTATCCGTTTTTCGCGTTCGTTGAGATTGCGGATAGCTTCTTTTAATGCAATTTCTTCTAACCAGTTGCTGTCGTCGTTTTGATCGCCAATTTGATCCATGACGTAAATAGTGTCGCCCCCGTCGGAGTAGATAGGTTCGTAGAGCGAAACAGGCTCAACGATAGATTCCAACGCCATAACGACATCTTCGCGTGCGGCACCCATGTGCGTGGCGATTTCTTCCACGGTCGCCTCACGATTCATGGTACGTGTGAGGGTTTCTTTGGTTTGCATCGCTTTGTAGGCGGTATCACGCATGCTTCTACTAATGCGGATCGCGTTATTGTCGCGCAAATAGCGCCGTATTTCGCCAATGATCATCGGGACGGCATAGGTCGAAAATCGAACGTTTTGTGTGATGTCAAAATTATCAATCGATTTGATAAGACCAATGCAGCCAACTTGAAACAGGTCATCTAAATTTTCACCACGTCCGGTAAAACGCTGAATGACGCTGAGAACCAGTCGTAGATTACCGTTGACAAGTTCTTCTCGCGCTGATAAATCCCCTTCTTTAACGCGTTTAAGAAGCGCGGCTTTTTCGCGTTCTGACAGTACTTTTAGTGTGGCGGTGTTAACACCGCAGATTTCCACCTTGTTGTACACAACCATCACCCCTTTGTGGTTTGTGCTGACAGTATGGACCGATTTTTGTTACTAATACAGAAAACAGGGTGGTATTTTTATGAAAAGCAGAGCATACACATTCTTTAACAAGGAGGAGTTGCTATGCTTTGCAGAATTACGGACATGCATAACAAAGAAGTTATCAATATTTGCGACGGTATGCGCCTTGGTCGCGTTGACGATGTGGAGATTGACACCTGTACGGCGCAGTTGTGCGCTCTAATTATTTACGGCCATTCCCGTTGCTTCGGGGTGTTCGGTCACGAAGAAGATATTGTGATTGGTTGGAAAGAAATCGAAGTGATCGGCGAGCATACAATATTGGTCAACCATCCCATGACAGCATCCGGTCGCAACTTTGGAAAACGACATGGCGGACTGCATATTTTAAAAGGAATATTTGATAATTAAATAATTTTTCTTTTTTTCAAAAAAAGACTTGCTTTTTATATAGCGTTTGTGTTACAATATCACGGCAAAATGCATACGGGTATCCCTGGCTCCGGCGGTGTCGCATGTAGCGATTCCGGAGATGCGGTCAAAAAAACTGTCTTTGACCGACAGATCCCGTAGAGGTGAAAACCAAGGAGGATTTCTAATGTCAGTCGTATCCATGAAACAGCTGCTTGAGGCCGGTGTCCATTTCGGTCATCAGACCCGCCGCTGGAACCCCAAAATGGCACCGTACATCTTCACGGAGCGCAATGGTATCTACATCATTGACTTGCAGAAGACGGTGCGTAAGCTGGAAGAAGCTTACATGTTTATCCGTGACCTGTCTGCCGAAGGCAAAACCGTTTTGTTTGTCGGTACCAAAAAACAGGCACAAGATTCCATCGCTGAGGAAGCTGTCCGCGCCGGTGCGTATTTTGTTAACGCTCGTTGGCTCGGTGGTATGCTCACCTACTTCCGCACGATCCGTGGTCGTATCGCTCGCTTGAACCAACTCAAGAAGATGGCGGAAGACGGCACGTTTGATCTGTTGCCGAAGAAAGAAGTTATCAAACTCAACCATGAAATTGAGAAGCTCGAGAAATTCCTCGGCGGTATCAAAGGCATGGATAAGATTCCCGGTGCTTTGTTCATCGTTGATCCTCGCAAAGAGAAGATCGCGGTTGCCGAAGCGAAAAAATTGGGTATTCCGATCGTTGCGATCGTAGACACCAACTGCGATCCGGATGATGTGGATTACGTCATTCCGGGTAACGATGATGCTATTCGCGCTGTGAAACTGATCGCCGGTGCGATGGCCAGCGCTATCATCGAAGGCCGTCAGGGCGAGCAAGCTGCTGAGGAGACCGCTCCCGAAGCTGCCGAAGAAGCTGCTCCCGAAGCTGAATAATCACAGGAGGTATATAGCTATGGCTTTTACTGCTCAAGACGTCAAGAAATTGCGTGATATGACCAACGTTGGTATGATGGATTGCAAAAAAGCATTGACCGAGACCGACGGTGATATGGACAAGGCTGTTGACTGGCTGCGTGAGAAAGGTCTCGCCAAAGCCGCGAAAAAGGCTGACCGCGTTGCTGCGATGGGTGTCGCGTATGCGACCGTCGAAAACGGCGTGGGTGTTGTCATTGAAGTGAACTCCGAGACCGACTTCGCTGCCAAAACCGATGCGTTTACCGATTTGGTGAAAAACTTAGCGGTCGCTGTTGCGACCCAAAACCCTGCTGACGTGGATGCTTTGAAAGCGTGCACCTATCCGAACTCTAACCTCACGGTTACTGAGATCATGCAGGAAAAAGTTATGTCGATCGGCGAAAACATGCAGATTCGTCGTTTTGCTCGTTTTGCTGAAAACACTTCGGTGGCTTACGTACATGCGGGCGGTACGCACGGCGTGCTGGTGAACCTCGCGGTTGAAGGTGACATTGACGCTACCGAAATTGGTAAGAACGTTGCCATGCAGATTGCGGCTATGGGCCCGAAATATTGGGACAAAGCTCAGGTTCCGCAGGAAGATGCCGATAAAGAATTGCAAGTTCAGATTGCCCTTATGAACAACGATCCTGCCATGGCTTCCAAACCGGATGCCGTGAAAGAAAAGATCGCTGCCGGTAAGATGAATGCGTTCTACAAAGAGTCCTGCTTACTGCAGCAAGAATTTGTTCGTTCCGACCTCTTCAAAGGCGACGTTGCCGGCTACATTGCCGACGCCGC
>JAZOQQ010000099.1:0-2106 GCA_045656165.1 Acutalibacteraceae bacterium | reverse complement strand
AGATGGAGCTGAAAGAATTTGTGGACCCGTTTACGGGTAGCGTGAACAAGAAGGCATAAAAGAAGCCCCTTTAAGGGTTGCCGGAAAAAGGAATGCGGTCGGCAAACCTTTCGGCGCCCCTTCAGGGGCTTTGTCTGCATTATGCCCTTTTAGGGCTTTCCCAAGCCACCGGCTTAGCCGGTGGTTTTGACTATCGGTTAATCGTAAAATTGTGTCAAGTGTCCTTCCGTACGCATATTGGGATAATTCCATTGGCGCAGCACCTCATATACGCCGACCGCCACGGAATTGGACAGATTAAGCGAGCGAGCGGCATCGTTGTCGATCATCGGCAACCGCACGCAGGATTCAGGGTTGTCGTGCAGTAATGCTTCGGGCAATCCCTTGGTTTCTTTACCGAAGACGAGATACGAGCCGTCGGGGTAGGACACATCCGAGTGGATGTGCTTCGCTTTGGTGGAGAAGTAGAAAAACGGGCCTTTGTTTTTCGCGAAAAAGTCGTCGAGGTCCTTATAATACGTGATATCCAGCAGATGCCAGTAATCCAGCCCTGCGCGTTTTAATTTTTTATCATCGATGCGAAAGCCGAGCGGCTCGACGAGATGTAAGCGTGCGCCCGTCGCGGCGCAGGTGCGGCTGATGTTGCCGGTATTCTGCGGAATCTCCGGCTCAACGAGCACAATATTGAGGGTAGGCAAACGAAAAACCCCTTTATATGTAAAATTCTACCTTTGATTTTAGCACACAACGTACTGTCGCGCAAGAAAAATTGTACGTTCTGTGATATTTTTTTGTTGTCTGCACACACTAACGCTGAAAGGAGGCGTTTGTTCGTGAATAATAAATCAATCGGCAATTTTGTCAAAGGTATGGGTATGGGTGTGGTGCTTGGCAGCGCCGTAGGTGTGGTCGGTACCTGCTATCTCAAGAAAAACAAGAAGGGGATCAAGCGTAATGCAGGTAAAACGCTGCACTCCATCGGCGATTTGTTGGAAAATGTAACGGATATGTTTTGATTCCTACGGACGGTACGTAGATGCTGTATATCAGCGTCAAGGGCACCGCACAAACGAAATAAATTCGATAAAAAGGGCGCACAATACTTGTTGTGTGTCTCTTTTTTTATATTATACTATTTACAAATGGCTAAAAATTGTGTAAAATATTACGGATAAGATTTAGTGAAAGGATGTGGCAGTATGTCATATTTAGACGATAAAGAGTTAACTGAAGAACAGGTCGGCATTGAATCCGAAGAAGAGATGGATATTTTCGGCCGTTCGAAGACGCGTGATGAAATCAAAGCGGAGGAAAAAGCGCGCAGAGCGGCAGAGATTGCGGCGCTGCGTGAGGCGCGTCGTCTTGCCAAAGAGGCGAAAAAGTCCGCACCGAAGGAGAAGCGCGGTGATCTGCTGGTGATGGGCATTATCCTGTTAATCGTTATCATCGGTGCAGGTGTGATGCTTGGTATCAACATTTCCAATTCCAATAAAGAGTTGAGTTATGAAATGAGCGAGGAGACCCCCGGTTATTTCTACGATGGCGAGGCGACCCCCGAACTGAAAGACGACGGCATCACCGCTGCGGTCAATCAGGCGTATTATACCAACGGTGGGCATCTGTGCGTACAGATGACGCTCGGCAACGGTGCAGACAAGCCGATGCGCCTTGACACGCTAGAAGTCAAGATATCCAATGGCAATACCGAGGAACTGATTGCCAGCGGTTATACCGCGGACGTTGACGATACCTACGTTGTGCCTGCAGATGGTACCAACACTTATACTTTCTATATTAAGCCCGAGCACGTGAAGATCGCGGACGATACGCTGGAGACCATCAGCTACGAGATCACCGCGGTTGGAACCATGGTAGAGTGAGATATCCGAACCCGCCTCAAAGCGGCCGATTTCGGAGCTTTTC
This sequence comes from Acutalibacteraceae bacterium, assembly GCA_045656165.1. Lineage (GTDB taxonomy): Bacteria > Bacillota > Clostridia > Oscillospirales > Acutalibacteraceae > RGIG3009. Next base: position 183 of record JAZOQQ010000099.1, on the reverse strand, counting down.
ACACTATTTGCTCTCGCAAGGCGTCAGCCTTGCTTCGCCCAAAGAGAATAAAAATCTCTCAAAATCTGCTCGCTTTGAGGTCTTCGATTTTGAAAAGCGGGGATTTTTGTTCTATCAAGGCATAAAGCGCAGTAAACCCTTGCGGGTTTACGAGTATTTTAACGAAGATAGAGCGGAAATCCC
>JAZOQQ010000098.1:0-3134 GCA_045656165.1 Acutalibacteraceae bacterium | reverse complement strand
GCTTGGCCTCCGACTTCTACACAGTTGATGGTGATTCCGGAAGGGCCAAGTTCTTTCGCCAGTGCTTTTGTAAACCCTATCAGCCCTGCCTTTGCCGCCGAATACGCGACTTCACACGAAGCACCCGTTACCCCCCACATGGAAGAAACCGTCAAAATACAGCCGTTTTGGCGGTTTACCATTGACGGAATTACCGCTTTTGCGCTGTAATACGCCCCATCAAGGTGGATGCCAATTAATCGGTGCCAGTCTTCTGAAGTGGTATCGGTAAGTAACGCCTGCTTAGCAATACCGGCATTATGAATCAACACATCAATTTTGCCGTAACGCGCGCAAACGGCTTCAACCATTGAGAATACCTGCTTTTCATCTGAAATATCGGCTTTCACGGCAAACGCTTCACCGCCTGCGGCGGTAATATCCGCTACCAACGATAATGCGATGTCTTCGCTTTTAAAATAGTTAACAACTACCGCATAGCCGTGCTGTGCAAACAGCCGTGCCGTTTGTGCGCCGATACCGCGTGATGCACCTGTAATCAACACAGTTTTCATACGGTTTCCTCTTTACAGCTGTAATTTAATTTCTTTATGTTCGCTGTTGAATGCGCGGTAGGTAACACCGGTCATATCAAACATACGCTTGGAAGCAATAACAGAATCGGTATCAGCATATTTATCTTGCAAGTAAATAACCTCTTTGATACCCGATTGGATAATGGCTTTTGCACACTCGTTGCACGGAAAGAGCGTTGTATACACTTTAGCGCCTTCCAAGCCGGAACGACCATGGTTTAAAATGGCGTTGAGTTCTGCATGGCAAACAAACAAATATTTAGTATCCAACGGATTACCGTCACGGTCCCAAGGCATAACATCGTCGCTGCAACCAATTGGCATGCCGTTATATCCCATTGATAAAATCTTATTATCCTGACCAACGATACAAGCACCCACCTGCGTGCCGGGATCTTTACTGCGCTGTGCGGACAACAGCGCAACACCCATAAAATATTCATCCCAAGAAAGATAGTCTGCGCGTTTCATAAAACATCCTCCTTAACAAGTTTGCTATATACACGAAAAGCCGTTGGCAAAGCATATGCCTTCAGTTCTTCTTTGGAAACTAAAATAAAATCAGCTTTCGGCGTAAAGTTTTTTGCCTTTACAAGTGTGCCACTCATATGCCATTCAATATGCGAGAAGACATGCTTGCTATCGGGAAGCGTGCCAAGCGAGAGTGGCGTAATCCCCCATTCCGACGGTAAGGTTTCGCATCGCCCTTCTACAGATGGAAATTCCCACATACCACCAAGCAAACCGTTTTCAGCACGACGGTGTAACAAAACTTTATTTCCCACCGTAACGACGAAAACTGTTTTCTGTTCAATGCGGCGCGGCTTTGGTTTTGAACGTGTTGGTAGTTCTCGTGCACGTTCCGTACCGCCAACTTTACAGTAATCAAATAATGGACATTGAGCACATTTGGGTTGAGCATTCGGCAGACAGATCGTTTCACCCAATTCCATAATCCCTTGATTAAAGGCACCCGCCTCTTTTGGGACCAAGTTTTGTACGAGCGCTGTCATACGTTTACGTTGCTTCGGTTGCATCACATCGCTGTCGTCATCCGTAAGCCGTGCCATTACACGCAATACATTTCCATCCACAGCTGCGGCTTGTTGACCAAAAGCAATTGATGCGATAGCACCGGCCGTATATTCACCAATGCCAGGAAGAGTTAACAAATCTTCGTAACGAGAGGGTAATTCGCCGTCAAAATCTGTCATAACCATTTTGGCGGCTTTTTGCAAATTACGCACCCGACTGTAATATCCAAGACCTTCCCACAGTTTTAACAGCACAGATTCGGGAGCTTCACTTAAATCGCGAACGGTTGGTAGCGCCTGCATAAAACGGTCAAAATACGGTAATGCCGCTTCAATACGCGTTTGTTGGAGCATAATCTCCGAAATCCAAACGCGGTACGGCGAAGGATCCTCTCGCCAAGGAAACGACCGCTCGTGTTGTTTATACCACGCTACCAAAGGTTCAGCGATTTCGGTTACCGGCTTTTTCATGAGTTTCTCCACGTTTCCCAAATTTCAGGGCAATAGCCAACAGTTGCCTGTCTGCCGTTGCGCACAATCGGCGTGCGGAATGCTTTAGGGTTTTCCAGTAATTTCTCTTCCTTATCGGCTTCGTACGCCAAATAGCGAATGGTGACGCTTTCTTTGGAATTGGGGTCAATCAGGGCCTCCAAACCAACAGCTGTTTTTACCGATTGAAATTCACCACGACTGATGCCGAACTTATCCAGTTCAATACGCTGGAAACGAATGCCGCGTTCTTTAAAATAGCGTTCGGCCTTTTTTGTATCAAAACACTTGGATTTACCGAAAATTTGAATGTTCATCATGAACGACTAAACTCCTGTAATTGCAAGCCATTATTATGGTCAAGAGCCCACTGAATGTTCCAACTGCTGGTAAACAACAACAAGGGGTTGCCCTTAAGATCTTGCACATATTTGGTATCCGACGTCAAATCTAACGATTTAACGTCAACGTTATCACCGACAACCCAACGAATATATTGATACGGAAGGCCTTCCATAATAACGTCAACGCTGTATTCGTTCTTTAAGCGATATTCCAATACATCGAATTGAAGCGTACCAACCACGCCGACGATCACCTCTTCCATACCGCCACCGGGTTCTTGGAAGATCTGTATGGCACCTTCCTGTGCGATCTGCGACGTACCTTTAATAAATTGCTTGCGCTTCATCGTATCTTTTTGCCGCACTAAACGAAAATGCTCCGGCGCAAAGGTTGGGATACCTTCAAACTGAAATTTTTTTGATGAAGCGCACACCGTATCACCGATTGAGAAGATGCCGGGGTCAAACACACCGATAATATCGCCGGCATAGGCCTCTTCCACGATTTCGCGGTCTTGAGCCATCATCTGTTGCGGTTGCGACAGTTTAATTTTTCTACCACCTTGTACGTGAGTAACCTCTTGACCTTTTTCAAATCGGCCTGAACAGATACGCATAAAGGCGATACGGTCACGGTGTGCTTTATTCATATTGGCCTGAATTTTAAAAACGAAAGCCGAGAAATCATCCGA
>JAZOQQ010000097.1:0-3631 GCA_045656165.1 Acutalibacteraceae bacterium | reverse complement strand
GTTGTTGAAGAACTGACCGTGTGGGGCATTGATCAGGAAGTCGTTCCGTTGTAATAACGTGAACGTGACGACATGCGGGTATTTCTTTGGCTGAAAGAGCCCGTTGCTTTTGGTGATAGTATGAAAAGACCTCGACGATTTCTCGTCGAGGTCTTGCTTTGTTATTGCTGGCATTAGCGCGCGATGTAGAACAGTTGAACCCATCGGTAATTCGCGTCGCGGACGACGGCAAGATGGGTGTAACTTCTGTATAAAATGTTTTCGCGGTGACCGGTAGACAGCATCCAACCGCTCATCACCGAGGTGGGCGAGGTATACCCGTAAGCAATATTTTCGCCGGCACCGCCGATTTCATCCTCCATGCCGACATCCACAAAGACGGTAGAAAAAAGGGTGCCGTCGGGTCGGGTGTGCGAAAAACTGGTGTTTATTTCAGCGGCGCGTATCGCGGCTGCGCGGTAGGCGGCGGCGCTGCCGGGCAAAAGCGGGTTGAGTCCCACTTTTTCACGTTCAATATTGACCAGCCGCAGAACCTCATCCGCGTGGTTTGAGGCGGTAGGCGAGGTAGTCGGCTTGGTAGTGGCTACCACGGTGGACGACTTTTGGGTGCCTGATGACGTTACCTTGGACGTGCCGGAGTTTGATACACTCGTTTTTTTGGTGCTAGCAGCACTTTCGGTAGAGGGGGTTGCGCCGTCTTCGGTCGCCGTTTCCTTTTGATCGGTTACGGATGACGTTGTGGTAGTCGTCGTTGTTGTGACGGTTGTCGTTGTCGTCGTGCCGGTCACCGAGGAGTTCCCCCACGGATTTTGCATAGCGCAGGCAGTCAGCGCCAGCGCCAGTAAACCACACAGAGTGGGTATGTATGATCGTTTCATAAATAATCACCTGCTATCAGTATACCATACTTACTAAAAAAAGAAAAGTGGTAAGAGATGGGGAATAACCGTTTGCTAATATCCGATTATTAAACTGTGTTAGTTATTTTCAATGTGTTTTTCGCCCCACTGTTCTTGCCATTGCCGACGGTATTCGCGCGGTGAAACTCCTTGTACCGATCGGAACAAGCGACTGAAATACAGCGGATCATCCATATCAAAGGAATAGGCAATTTGTTTGATGCTCATATCCGGATCTTGCAAGAGCGTACACGCTCGTTTGACTAACGTCTGAATGCGATATTGTTGAGGCGACACGCCAAAATACTCCTTGAATAAACGAATGAAGTAGTTAGTGCTTAACCCGCATTTTTGGGCTAATTCGCGATTATCTCGGGCTTTTGAGGGGTATCGGCGAATAAATATTGCGATATTTTCAATGGTGAGACGGTGGGCAAAAGGTTGCTTGGCAGAAACGATTTGTCTTTCCAGTTCGTTTAAAAACAATTGCAGCTGACCGCTGAGAGCCAGTGAATAGGTGGTGGAATTCGTCGGCAAAAAGAGTATGGCGTCTAAGAATGTGGTTAGAGCCGCACAATCCGATAAGGATAAAAGACAGGTCCCAGCAATGCCGATGGACGGAAGCAGATCGGGAAGAAGAGAGCCTGTTAACTGTAACCAGTAATATTCTATAGACTCGCCGCCTTCACAACGGTAATAAAACGGTTGATTCGCCGGAATATATAGAAGCGTATTTTCCTGTAACGTGTACGATTGATCATCGATCACTGCGTTGCCTGTTCCGCTTTTTACCAGTAACCAATGATGTGTTGGCCTGCCGGTGAAGCTGATCATGTGAAAGGGTTGCTGTGATTGCTTTACCCAACCGAATCCCGCCGTTTCTATCGGCATGGGACTGGAATAGTATGGTTTTTGAATGACGTGAGGTAACAGCAAGCAATGATTGCTTGGTCTTAGCGGATCGACAACAACGTTCGCTTTGCTTTCGCTGTCGTTGAAAAAGGAATGCCAGTTTTGATGGTTGCTTAACGTGTCCTTGTCGACTTCAAAATCACCGTTTTGTACCAAGGAATACGAAGGCGTATCTTTGGTATATAGCCGCACATTGTCGATATAGGTATCGGAATAAATGCAATCCCGTGGGGTTGGTTCTAACAGCATTTTTAAGAATCCGATACCCCAGTTTGAAAAACTGGTCAATTCCTTTTTTGAAGCAACCGTTGAGAATTCCAAGCGTATCGGGGTCCACTGTGTTACCGTGGGAAGATGTTGGACACCTGTTTTTCCGGCCGCAATCCCTTGCGGAAATAAATACATATCGATGGATCCGCCCAGCATATCAAATTCCAACACGTAATCAGTGGACGGTTGCACGTTTAAATTTTTCAAAATCAGTTCGTTTTTAGAATACCCTGACATTAAATGCTGCCGTAACATACCATCACCCCTTTTGCGTCCATTATATCAACAAAAATTACAAATTTCAATAAAATCAAATAGTTTTATCCATGTTTGTTGTTTTTTGTTACTGTTCACAATTTTTAGAATTTGGTAAATTATAAATAGATTGACAGATTAGGAGCGATCAGAATGAAAAAATGGGTGGCGTTGGTCTTGGCTTGTGCATTATGTATAGCCGCTGTTCCGGCAGTTTCTTTGAGTGCGAATAGCACGAAACCGATCCGTATCTTGGCAATCGGTAACAGTTATTCGAATAACGCAACGCAGTTCACGGAATTCGTTATCGAGGGTATGGATACCGATGTGAACGTTGAAGTGTACAGCTTGTATTACGCGGGTTGTTCGCTTTCTCAACACGTGAGTTATTATACCAACAATCAGCAAGTGTACGAATTGTACCGTCGAGGCGTTAATGTTAACGGCTCAGGCGCTCTTATCACCATGCAGGATGCGTTTGACTTGTATGATTACGATTATGTTACCATACAACAATCGCCCGGTGGTGCTGCGCAATTTTCGACTTACTGGACGGAAGCCAAACCGTACTTAACAGATTTACAGGGCATTATTGCGCGGAACGAACCGCAAGCAACGATCAAAATTCATCAAACATGGTCATACAGTCTTCCTGCTGCTCAAGGTTCGAATCCGTATTCCGATCGTACTTGGGAAAACACGAAAATCATGTATGACGAAATCAAAGAGGGTTACGAACTGGCTGCGGCGAAAATGGGCCTTACCAAAGCAGATATTATTCCTGTTGGCACGGCCGTTCAACTTGCCAAAGATGAGTTCGGTTACGGTGATTTTTATAATGAAACCGGCGAAAGCCGTGTGGCCAACGGAGCCTTGTACGAAGACTATATTTCCCACTTGAACATCCGTGGACGTTATCTCGCGGCTTGTGTATGGATGGAGTATTTCTTCGGCGTGGATTGCCGCACGACGACGTACGTTCACGCGAATTTGACCGCAGACGACTGCAAAGTGTTGCGAATGATCGCGCACGAAGTTGTGACCGGTAATCAAAATGATACGGTTTTCGGTGACTGGCGTGTATTGCCCAATGGCGATGGCGTGAAAATTATGCACTACATGGGATCCGTTCCGGCTAGTGGCCATGTTGCTTTGCCTGCTACTGTCGGCGGTAAAAACGTCAATGCGGTGGCGGCCACGGCGTTCAAATACGTTGATGGTATTCAGCAGTTGACGGTACCGGCAGGTGCTGAAGAAAACTGGGATATTGAAGAAGGCGCGTTCCCGGTCGCCTT
>JAZOQQ010000096.1:0-5458 GCA_045656165.1 Acutalibacteraceae bacterium | reverse complement strand
ACGCTTTCGCGTGGGCGGTATTTTTTGTAGACAAAACGCGAATTTAGGTATACAATAAAATCACAGTTCCTCACATACAATGTTTTGATCAAAAAGGAGCATATGTCATGAGTGAGTTTTTTGGGTTCGGCGGTTACGCCCGTGAAGCTGAAGGATTTTTGTCGTGGCAACATTTGTTGTTTGTCGGTTCGTTGCTGACGGCTATGGTTGTATTTGCCATCTTACTCGGCAAACGCAACCGCCTGCGCTCCGACAAAGAGAAAAACCGCGTGTTAATTGGAACCGCACTGCTGATCGACGGCATTGAGATCTTCAAAATCATCATTTGCTGTCTGCGTTCTGAAAGCATCAACGGTTTACTGCACAACCTACCCTTGTTCTTGTGCAGCATTCAACTGATTGCCATTCCTCTCGCGGCGTTCACTACCGGACGCATCAAAGAAGCGGCCATTGATTTTGTGTGCCTGTTTGGTATTTTGGGTGCCGTGTTCGGCACCATCGGTGCCGGTCAGAATTACGCCGTTTACCCTGTATTATCCTTTGACAACGTGGTATCGGGTATCACCCATTCATTGTCCGGCTTTGCCTCACTTTACGTTCTAATCTCCAAAATGGCCGGCTTGAAGAAACGCAACGTCCCCATCACGTTTGCCATCCTCTTTGTCTTCTGCATCGCGGCTTACGTGGCAAATGTGATCATCGATTACAATTATATGTTCCTCATGCGCGGTGACGGCACACCGTATGACATCTTATTCAATCTGGTCGGCGGCCATCCCATATGGTATCCGATCGGCGTCATCTCCTTGTTTTTACTTTACATCGTAGCGTACTATTACGTATACTACGCAATCTGTCGCAGACACGCCGCCAAATCCAACTAACGAGGTAATACCATGACAACTTTATTACTGATCCGCCATGGTGAAAGCATGGCTAACACTGAAAAGAAATTTGCCGGTTTTCTTAATGTACCGCTGTCTCCGCTCGGTGAATCTCAAGCACAAACCACCGCCGCGTATATCCACGCAAACCGCACGGTTGATGCGGTATATGCCAGCGATCTCGCCCGCGCCTTTGATACCGGCAAAGCGGTGGCCGACCATTTCGGATTACCGATCCACCCCGAACCCGATCTACGCGAAATTTGTGCCGGCGAATGGGAAGGCGCAGTCTTTGACGAACTGCCGACCCTTTTCCCCGAATCGTATCAACGGTGGCTGACCGACATTGGCAACGCCTCGTGTGACGGCGGTGAATCGGTTGCCGAGTTGCAACAACGCGTAGTCGCGGCACTTTACCGCATTGCCAAAGAAAACGACGGCAAAACAGTCGTAATCGCCACGCACGCTACACCGATCCGTGTGTTTCAATGTCATTGCGCCGGTAAACCACTCGGTGATATGAACACGTTACCATGGGTCACCAACGCTTCCATCACCGAAGTCGCCTATGACAACGGTTCCTTCCGCTTGGTGCGTGTCGGAGACGACAGCCACCTGGGAACATCCCGCACCGCCCTACCGGCGAACGTATAAAACAACACCCTCGGGGCGCTCCCGAGGGTGTTTTATTATACCGTTAAGTAATCACGCCATTCTGCCAACCGTTTTTCGCCAATACCTTGGATATTCAACAAATCATCTACCGTTTGAAACGAACCGCAGGCATCGCGATATGCCAAAATGCGAGTCGCCAACACGTCACCGATACCCGACAACTGTTGCAACTCTTCCGCCGTAGCGGTATTCAAATTAATACGTTTAACCGAAGCGGTGGCAGAGGGTGTATCATCCATCTTCACAGGGTGCAAACGCAAATAGTCAGTACCGGCAACAAACAGCACAGCCACAAACAACAGGACCGCTAATACCCATACACCAACCACCGCTATCCGTTTCATTACACTCACCACCTCCCTTTATTCTACACAATTTTACAAATTTTGCAATGAAAAAAGTTTACAATCGTTTAGAGAGGGTTTATACTATCTTCAATGGAGGTGATAACATGGATACTAAAATTGACGCGTATTATAAGCGTATGACCGAAACACCGGTTTCACGGCTGATTATCTCGTTGGGTATTCCCACCACCATTTCCATGTTGATCACCAATATTTACAACATGGCCGACACCTACTTTGTCGGCACACTCGGTGCCAGCGCACAAGGTGCCACAGGTGTCCTGTTCACCTTGCAAGCGATCATTCAGGCCATCTCGTTCATGTTGGGGCACGGTTCCGGCATTTTCGTATCCAAAGCATTGGCGGATAAAAACACCGATGAAGCATCACGATACGCCTCCTCCGCTTTTTACACCGGCATTGTGTCGGGTGCGGTTCTCACGGTGCTTGGTCTTCTCTTTTTGGATCCGTTCATGCGTTTGCTCGGCAGTACCGAAACTATTTTACCATACGCAAAAGATTACGGCATGTGGGTATTACTTTCCTGTCCGTTCATGGTTGGTTCGCTGATTCTCAATAACAACCTGCGATACGAAGGCAAGGCCTTTTACGCTATGTTCGGCTTAACCGCAGGCGGTATTCTCAACATTTTCGGTGACTACGTGTTAATCGAACATTGCCGCTTGGGCGTATACGGCGCGGGCCTCGCCACCGCCATTTCACAGATCATCAGTTTTATCATTTTGCTCATCATGTATGAACGCATGGCACAAAGTTCCCTGCGCATTCGCTATATCAGCCACCGTGCCGAAACATATCTCTCTATTTGTAAAGTCGGTCTTCCCTCGTTGATCCGTCAGGGACTTACCTCTATCTCCACCGGTCTGCTCAACAACTTAACCAAACCGTTCGGAGATGCCGCCATTGCTGCCATGAGCGTGGTGAATCGGTATTCCATGTTTGTGATGTGTATCGGATTGGGCATCGGCCAAGGTTTTCAGCCGGTTGCCGCTTTCAACTACCAAGCCCAATGCTACCGTCGTGTCAAGCGTGGTGTTGTATTCACCACCGTTGTCGGCTTTGTGATGGTGCTCATTCTCGCATCCCTCGGTTTTGTGTTTGCACCACAGATCGTGTATCTGTTTCAAAAAGACCCCGCAGTCATCAAGATCGGTGTTACAGCCCTGCGTTACGCCTCGGTCGGTATTTTGTTTTTGCCGCTTTCCATCCCCGTCAACATGCTGTATCAAAGCATTCGCAAAGCAGCCATTTCGTCGTTTTTATCGTTACTACGCTCCGGGTTGTATTTCATCCCGCTGTTGCTGATCGGTTCGCACTTGTGGGGGCTGACCGGTATCCAGTTGGCACAACCGCTCACCGATCTATTCAACGGCCTGACCTGTATTCCGTTTTTGCTTTATTTCCTGTATAAAACGCCAAACGAAAAACCCGACCTTACCGCATGATAAGGTCGGGTTTGTTTTTATGACGAATCATTAAAATACGATATTGCTATTTACCTGCGACCGTGTTATAATCAAGACATACCACACAACATTTTAATATTTGCCATAATGAAGGTGTGCATTTTTATCTTTCGGTAAAAATGCAGACTCTATTTTCGCATACTTTTGTTATGGCAGAAAATGTTGTGTGGTAGCAACTGTGAGTCGCATTTTTCGGTGTGTGTGACTTCGGTTGCACACACTTTTTTGTTTTAGGTGGTGAATAGGCGTGGATAAACCGCAATGTCCAATATGTGGAAAAGAAATTGACGACAAAGATTATGACTGCTTAGATAATGGCAGCCCTGCGCATCACAAGTGCGCGGAAGAAGAAAGAAAAAACAACAAATAAAAGAAGGGTTAAAAATGGAAGAAAAGATTTTAGTCAAAGGGAAATTCACAAGATTCAACATATTGTCGCTGCTTTTTGTCATAGCAGCCATATACTGTCTTTATTTTTTATATAATGACTATTCTGGTAATTACGGATATTGTGGACTTGCCAACAATTTTTTGGATTATTTTATTAAAGGCTGGTTTTTTTATCAAATGGGCTGGTTCATTGTGTTTTGCGCAACCTTTATTCTTTCTATAGTGTGTTATTTTTGGCTTAACTGTTGCGAAATTATTGTCACAGATAAGCGAATACATGGGAAAATGAATTTTGGCTTAAGAGTAGATTTACCTTTCGATAAAATTTCTTCTGTATCAAGCGGAGCTTTGGGCAGTTTAGTTGTTGCTACATCATCAAACAAGATATATTTTTGGATGATGAAAAACAGAGATGAGGTTCACCAAATCATAAAAGATGTTTTAATTCAAAGGCAACCGACCGAAACCGTTATCAAACAAGAAATCTCTCAAAGTAACGCAGATGAATTAAAAAAATTTAAAGACCTCCTTGACAGCGGCATTATCACACAAGAAGAATTTGATGGAAAGAAAAAACAGTTATTGGGTTTATAATACATAAATTCGGGGAGCGGCATTACGCCGCTCCCTTTTAGCTTTTTATATTTTCTTTGGCTGTGTTGATGGACGAAATAAGCATACGGCGGATGGCACCGCAATCGTTTTGCAGCGGTTTGTACTCCGCCTCCGATAAATACCCTGACCGACATAATAACTCCAACCAATATTCCGACTCGTAGCATTCTTTTAAGGCAATTTGCATTTTAGCAATAAAATCCGCCGTACCATGCGCATATTTCGATTCGTGAATATTCGCACCAATGCTCGTTCCCGAACGAAGCAGTTGATTTGACAAAACTGTTTCCTTGTGCGAATTCTTGACGTTGCGGCAAACCGCCACAATTGTTACCGCAAAATCTTTAGCTTTGTTCAGCATAATACTTTCTGCCATGCTTAATCACCCCTTAATGGATAGTATAACACACCTGCCCAAACTTGTCATTAGCGAAATTGCTCGCTACGCTCGCAGCTAAATTTCACTTCGTGAAGCTAAATAAAATTCGGTTACTATCTGGCGAAGCCAATTTAGCTCTGTTAAGAATTTAGCTGCCGTAAGGCAATTTAGCTCGGCGTAAGCCGAATTTAGCTGAAAAGACCGTGATTGTATCACAATCACGGTCTTTTCATGGTGGGCGTAAACGGACTCGAACCGCTGACCTCCTGCGTGTGAAGCAGGCGCTCTAACCAGCTGAGCTATACGCCCAAGTATACAGCCGCCACTATTGCGGCGGCTAATACAATGTGACAGGCGTGCGCCTGTCACAAAAATTGGTGACCCGAACGGGAATCGAACCCGTGTTACCGCCGTGAAAGGGCGGTGTCTTAACCGCTTGACCATCGGGCCGTATTGGTAGCGGTAGTCGGATTCGAACCAACGACACTGCGGGTATGAACCGCATGCTCTAGCCAACTGAGCTATACCGCCATTTTCGCGTTCCTGCGGGAACGCAGATAATAATAACAGAAACATCGCTGTTTGTCAAGCGTTTTGCGAAAACTTTTTTGATTTCCTTATTAAAAACGCTATTTCGTTGTTGTCGGCAAAACCGTCCACGATATGTGGTATAAACAAATC
>JAZOQQ010000095.1:0-5321 GCA_045656165.1 Acutalibacteraceae bacterium | reverse complement strand
TGCGGACACGGTAGTGTATACCACGTCTTCGATCACCAAAGCGGTGAAAGACGTGATTACCTTTAAACCGTTGAACCCCGAATTTGGTGAGGTTGAAATATAAGATTTCTTATCAAACCGATGAGTATAGTGAAAGAATGGTTGCCGTACAAGGCAACCATTCTTTTTTTGCAGTAGTCAGCTACGTTTTTACGCTGACCGCGGCCCGCCGAAAATAATAGAAAACTCAATTAAAATGGATAGTTTAGTCCATGTTTATGATATTTTATTACTGTTCATAGCGGCATGATTTTGATAAAATAAAAACAGATTGACAGATTAGGAGCGATCAGAATGAAAAAATGGGTGGCGTTGATCTTGGCTTGTGCATTGTGTGTAAGTGCGATTCCGGCTGTAACTATGAGTGCCGACAGCACCGAACCGATTCGTATTTTGGCGATCGGCAACAGTTATTCCAATAACGCAACACAGTACACCGAGTTTATTCTGGAGAGTATGAACACGGACGTTGAGGTTGAGGTGTACAGCTTGTATTACGCCGGCTGTTCGCTCGCTCAACACGTGGATTACTACACCAATGAAAAACCGGTGTATGAGTTGTACCGCAAAGGCAGCAACGTCAATGGGGCTGGTGTGCTGGTCACGATGCAAGACGTTTTTGCATTGTACGACTATGATTATATTACGGTGCAACAGGCGCCGGGTCGTGCATCGACCTTCTCGACCTACTGGTCGGAAGCAAAACCGTATTTGACCCAATTGCAGGATATTATTGAAGCGAACGAGCCGCAGGCACAGATCAAGGTGCATCAAACGTGGTCGTTTAACCATTACTGCGCCATCGGTAACGATCCGTATTATACGGATAGAAGCTGGGAAAATACCAAGCTGATGTTTGCGGATATTGAGGATAGCTACGAGCAAGCGGCTGCCAAGCTCGGCCTTACCGACGACGACATCATTCCGGTTGGCCGTGCCGTTCAGCTGGCGAAGGATCAGTTCGGCTACGGTGACTTCTATAACACCGGTGCCACTTCCGCTGTCGCCCAGTGTGCCAATGGTGCGCTGTATGCCGACAACATTTCTCACCTGAATAATCGCGCTCGTTATCTGGCAGCCTGTGTGTGGCTGGAATATTTCTTTGGCGTGGATTGCCGCACGGCGACCTACGTGCCGACCATGTTGACCGAGTCTGATTGCAAGGTGTTGCGCATGATCGCTCACGAAACCGTAACCGGTGATCAAACCGATTCGGTGGTCGGTGACTGGCGCGTGCTGCCCAATGGCGAAGGTGTTAAATTGATGCACTATATGGGTACAGTACCGGCCAGCGGTCACATTGCGATTCCGGCTACGGTTGGCGGTAAAAACGTCAATGCGGTGGCGGCCACGGCGTTCAAATACGTTGATGGTATTCAGCAGTTGACGGTACCGGCAGGTGCTGAAGAAAACTGGGATATTGAAGAAGGCGCGTTCCCGGTCGCCTTAGTGGATATCGCGACGGGCACGGTGACCGGCAACGGTACGTTGCGTTTCTCGGTAAACGGCGGTGAAGCATCTTCTTCCATTGTCAATGTGGAAGAGGGCGACATTGTTACCGTAACGGCCATTCCTGACAATGGCTATTTACTGGTGCCCGGCAGCTTGACCTACACAACGGCAAGCGGGAAAACCGTTGCGATTTTGAATAAGACGCTGGATAACAGCGGTTTTGGTGAGGGCGATGGCTATACCTATCGTTTTGCGATGCCGGCTGATCAGGTTGCGGTCAACGTTGCGTTCCAAGCGGTTGGTGATACCAACTTCTTGTTTGATACCATCGGTTCTTCGGTTCACGAAACCGACGGTGTGTACGACGGCATCCGCTTCCTCACGCGTATCAACTTCGGTACGTTTGATACGAGTGCGGATTCGATCAATGTGGTATATGGCGGTAAAGCATACACGGTTTCCAAAATCGGTATGTTACTCAAACGTACTGCCAACGATGCGGCTTTGACGTTGGAAAACAGCAAGACCTACACCGAGGGTGCTACGAAGATCTGGGATGCGGTCTCCTACGATAAGAGCGTATCCAATAATCTGCGCATTGTGGATTATACCGATTCGTACATTGATGTTCAGGTGGTTATGGCGAAGAATGAGAATACCACGGCACGCAAGTTCCGTTCTCGTTCTTTTACGGCTTGCGGCTACATGGTTCTTACCGATGCCAATGGTGCGGACACGGTAGTGTATACCACGTCTTCGATCACCAAAGCGGTGAAAGACGTGATTACCTTTAAACCGTTGAACCCCGAATTTGGCGAGGTTGAATTATGAGAACTCTTCTCAAAGGGATGAGTGCTTTGGCAGGATGGTTGCTGCTTGCAGCAACCATCCTGCTTTCTCCCGTGTCAGCTATGGCGGCCGAAGTGAACTACGTACCGATCTACACCAAAGAGGATCTGGATGCGATACGTAATGATCTCGGTGGCACGTACCGTTTGATGAACGATATCACGTTTACTGCGGAGGATTTTTCACAAACGGGTGCATTCTATAACTACGGGCAGGCGTGGCGCCCGATCGGCTACGATTCTACGCATGCCTTTACGGGTGTGTTTGATGGCAACGGGCACACGATACGCGGCTTGCGTGTCAATACCGAAAAAACGTATGCCGGTTTGTTTGGATATAACGTTGGCCGCGTTGATAACGTGACTATGGTGGAATGTGAGGTAACGTCTGCGGTTTCCTCCTACGAATTTTCGTATGCGGGCGGAATTGTCGGGTACACGCAAGGTGACGTAACACGTTGCCGTGTTAACGGTAAGATTACAGCCTTGTCGACCTCCATGTTTAACAACGGCTATGCCGGCGGTGTTGTCGGATTCTGCGAGAAGGCTACCGTATCTTCCTGCCATGTGAATGCGCAGGTGAGGTCGTATACCAGCGGCCACACCTCATATCATGAATTTTTTGCGGGTGGCGTTGTCGGCGCTTTGACAAAAGGTACCGTTGAGAACTGCACGGTGCAAGGGACGGTCAGTGCCAGTTATGCGGGTGGTATTGTCGGTATGGTAAGCGGCGGCACGGTCAACGCGTGCTGGAATGCGGCCGATATTATGCCGAGCGGTTTTGCCACCACGTTTGCAGGAGGTATCGCAGGCGTATCGTCCGGTACGGTACAAAACTGTTATAACATTGCTCCCGTCAAGGTGAACACGATCATCACCGCATATGTCGGCGGCATCGTTGGTGTAAACGATAAAGGTACGGTTAAGACCTGCTATTCCCTTGGTGAAATCACCGCTAAGGCGGATTCCCAAACACACGAGATCAACATCGGTGGTATCGTCGGGAAAGGTACGGCCACTCAGTGCTGCTATTTGGAAGTGACACTGCCCACAAATGCGGTCGGTACGGCGGCGCCCAATGTGGCTATGAAAAAAGCGGTCACATTTACCGGCTTTGATTTTAATGGTGTGTGGACTATGCAGGGTTCGGCTGAGTATCCCTATCCTGAACTGCGCGCCGTGCCGATGACCGTAACTTTTCAAGGGCCGACTTTATCCAAAACTACAGTGAGTACCGATAGGAATACCACCGCACCGAGTGTTTCGGTACCCACTCACGCTCCGCAAGCTACCACCACTGTGCCGACACAATTGCCGGCTAAAACCCCCACACCGTTTTTGTGGTGGTTTTTGATCCCAATGGTGCTGGTCTTGTTCGGGATGGTGGCTGTGATCCTCTATCTTATCAAACGATAAAAGCGCTCTGCACAGAGCGCTTTTTTCTTGATTTTTAACCGATCCCATGCTATGATGACAACAAGAATACCGATAGGGGAGTGGACAGTATGGATGTCAGCAAAGTGGATCCGAATTTTTCGGTAGATACCGAAATTGAAAAAGAAGGTTTGGTGTTTCATAATGTACGCAACAATCCGTTTGTTGTTTACGGCCTGTTGTACGAAAACGGAAAATTTCGCCGCATGCCCGAAGCAGTCGCGTTAGAAGCTGAAAAGGATTTTGATCAACCGGAAGGCATCGCTCGATTGCACGCCATGACCGCAGGCGGTCGCGTTCGCTTTATTACCGATAGCCCATTTATTGCCATTCATGCCAAAATGGGCGAGGTTGGGCGTATGAATCATTTCGCGCTAACAGGTTCAGCCGGTTTTGATATGTACGTTCGCATGGAAGATGAAGAACGTTATATCAAGACGTTTGTACCGTACGATTTGGTGGATCATTACGAGAGCATCCACGAGTTTGATACACCGCAAATGCGTGAAATCACCATTCATTTCCCGCCGTATAGTGAAGTGTGTGAATTGTATATCGGTTTGCTGGATGGTTGCACGCTGACAGAACCTCGTCCGTATCGCGTTGCCAAGCCCATTGTGTATTACGGTTCTTCCATCACGCAAGGCGGATGTGCTTCGCGTCCGGGCAATATTTATTCCAATATCATCTCGCGTTGTTTGAGCGCGGTTCAGATCAACCTCGGTTTTTCCGGTAACGGTAAAGGAGAACCAACCATGGCACGCTATATTGCCGCGTTGGATATGTCGGCGTTTGTGCTTGATTATGATCATAATGCTTTTCATCCCGAACACTTGCGTAAAACACATGAGCCGTTTTTCAAAGCGGTACGTGCGGCACATCCGGATATACCGATCGTGATGTGTTCCCGCCCGCGCTGGTATTTAACGCCGGAGGAAGAAGAACGCCGTGAGGTAATTTACACAACTTATCAAAATGCTTTGAAGAATGGCGACAACCACGTCTTTTTCTTGGATGGCCGTGACTTGATGGCATTGTGTGGCAACGAGGGTACAGTGGACGGCTGTCATCCGACTGATTTTGGTTTTCATTCCATGGCTAACGCTATTGGAGACGTTCTCAAAAAGGTGCTGTAAAACATGCTGGCAACAACCTATCTGTTTGATTTTGACGGTACGCTGGTGGATTCCATGCCCATTTATGCAGTGATGATGCGTCGTATTCTGGATGAAAATCAGGTTGCCTACAGCCCTGACATCATCAAAATCATCACGCCCTTGGGATATGCGGGTACGGCAAAGTATTTCCGGGAAATCGGGATGAAAATGCCGGAAGAAGAGATCATCGAAACGATGCGGCGTTATGCTACGGACGACTATACCCATCGGGTGCCTGCCAAAGCAAATGTCATCGAAGTGCTCCACACCCTGAAAAACCGCGGGGATGAGCTGAATGTCCTCACGGCAAGTCCGCACACCGCGCTGGATCCCTGCCTGATGCGCCTCGGGATTTTTGAGTTGTTTACCAATGTGTGGTCTTGCGAGGATT
>JAZOQQ010000094.1:0-2408 GCA_045656165.1 Acutalibacteraceae bacterium | reverse complement strand
CTTTCCTTTGCTCTTGCCGAGTTCAATCAATTCGTTGAACAGCGTCTTCTTATCCTTTTTGTTGATGTTCACGTCCAGCAAATCATCGTCGCCGATCAGCGAAGCGTTTGCCATTTCTTTCAAAATATCGTTTCCTTTGTCAGCCATTGTGATTCCTCTTTCTATTGTTTCATTTGTTTCATTGTCTTCAGTTTTTCCTGTATCTGCTCGGGGGTCAGGTTGGAAGGATTTTGCAGATCGCGCAATTGGTGTTCGTGCAAAATCACTCTCACGTACCGTTTCGCCTCCTCGGGCGACAACGACGTGATCCGCTCGCGCGCATCCTTTACCATTTTGGAGATATACGCCATCTCCTCGGCGTTATACTCTTCCGTGAGATAGGACAGTTCGATCATTCGCCCTTCACGGTAGCGTTCCAATAACGTTGCATACAACCGACGGTTAAAGGTCGTCACCATCTGTTCGGGAGCGAGTTCTTTTTCCACAGCGCCCAAAAAATCAGGATTCAACAGCAAAGTACCGAGCAACGCTTCTTCCGCGCTGGCCGCCCGCACGGCTTTGGCCGCGTCGGGATTGGCTTTATCGGTCGCAACTTCCGACTGCCGCACGATCTGCGACATCTGGCGTTCCTGCCGTTGTTTTTGCCGCCGCTTGATCTGATTGGATATCTGCAAAAGCAAGTTGCTTTTGGAAACGCCCAACTCTGTGGCCAATCGAGTCGCGTATACCTCGCGCTCCAACGGATTGTTCAGTTCTGCCAACAGTTCGGTGGCTTCCCGCAGGTAGTTTACCTTACCGTCAGACGTGTTCAACAAATGCCGTTTCCCCAGTTCCATCAAACGGTGTTCCACGTCGTGTGCCGAACGTTCCAACAACAATTTAAAGTTGGCTGCACCTCTGTTTTTGATGAATTCGTCGGGATCTTTCCCGTCGGGAATGGACACCAACCGAATCTTCATACCGGTTTCCCGCAACAACCCAATGGCCCGTTGAGCGCCTTTTTGACCCGCCGCGTCGGCATCAAACACAAGAATGACTTCGTCGGTATAACGGGACATCAACCGCGCGTGATCGGCGGTAAACGACGTACCGAGAGCGGCCACTGCATTGGTGAACCCCGCTTGATGCAGGGCAATAACGTCCATATACCCTTCGCAAAGGATCAACTGCTGTTGCCCGCTTTGTTTGGCAAAATTGAGAGCAAACAAATTATTCGTTTTTTTAAACACGGGGGTCTCGCCCGAGTTTAAATATTTCGGTTTGGAATCATCCAACACGCGCCCGCCGAAGGCGATCACGTTTCCGCGCACGTCAATAATGGGAATCATCACGCGGTTGCGGAACAGGTCGTAGATCGAGCCTTTTTGGCTGCGCCCGCATAACCACGCGAGTTGCAATTCCTCGTCGTGGAAACCTTTTTTGCGCAGTTCGTCGCGCAAAAACCAAAAACTGTCGGGCGCGTAACCGAGGCCGAAATGACGAATGGTCGCATCGGTGTAGCCGCGGCTGTGATAATATTCCAGCGCCGTTTTCCCTTGCTCGGAATACAGGCATTTGTGATAAATACGAGCGGCCTCGCGATTGGCTTCCAAGATCCGCACGCGTTGCTTGGACGCGGTATCGTCAAGGGTGTGTTCCGGCATGGTCATGCCCACACGGTCGGCTAAAAACTTGACCGCATCGATGTAACTCAAATTTTCAATGCGTTTAATAAAGGTAATCACATCACCGCCGGCACCGCAACCGAAACAGTAAAACGACGCGGTTTCGGGATACAGGTTAAATGACGGCGTTTTCTCGCCGTGGAACGGGCAAAGCCCCACCAAATTGCGGCCGCGCCGTTTCAGCGAAACGTACGAGGAGACCACGCTTTCGATATCGTTTTTGGCAATCAGTTCTTGAAGAAAACTATCGGGTAACATCGGGTCTCCCCCTTTCCTTAAATCTTAAAATTCCGTTGCAACTGCCATCCTTTCGGGATGAACAGGTCGTTATAAATTTCGAGCGCAAAATTGTCGGTCATACCGGCAATGTAATCGCACACGCCGCGATCGACGCCTTCCGTTTCGGTGATACGCCGATATTCGGGCGGCAATTGATCGGGATGCGCGCAAAACCAATCGAACAAACGGCGGATAAATTCGTCCACCTTTTTTTCTTCGTTTTTGGCGATGGGATCACGGTACAACCGCTCAAACATAAAATCGTGAATCTCGTCAAACGCCGCTTGGATTTCGGGCGCCATTTGAATGTCCTCACCGCTGTTTTCCACGAGCGAACCAACCAACGTATCAAACCGTTGCGCCCGCGTCACGCCCAAAATATCACTGATGTGTTGCGGGATCTCCGCCTCAGAGAACACTCCCGCGCGAAGCGCATCGTCAATGTAAGTCGGATCGTAGCCATGT
>JAZOQQ010000093.1:0-5609 GCA_045656165.1 Acutalibacteraceae bacterium | reverse complement strand
GACGGCGATGTGCTGACGGTGGGGGATTTGACATTCACGGTGCTTCACACTCCCGGTCACACCGCCGGCAGCGTTTGCTATGCATGTGACGGCGTGTTGTTTGCAGGTGATACGCTGTTTGCGGGCGGAATCGGCCGCACCGATCTGGCAGGTGGTGATTTCCGCGCCATTTGCCGCAGTTTGCATGCTTTATCGACTTTGCCGTCGGAGACTCGCGTTTTGCCCGGACACGGTGGCGAAACAACGATCGGGTTCGAAAAGCAGTATAATCCCTATATGATAGGATAGAAGTTACATGGTTCTGTATTTAGAAGGACACGATTACCATTTTGAATTGCAAAATGTTTGCCGTCTGTTCTTGCCGCAAGAAAAGTTGACGGTCGCGCAATCATCGGACGATGCTTCCGACGGTGCGGCGCTGACTGCTCGCTTGGAACGGCAAACGGATAGTACACAGCTTACTTGCCGCTTACAACTCAGCGACTACGACGATAGCCGCACGGCGTACGTGGCGAATGCTCATCCGTCATATCGCGACGAATGCGAACTGGTGCTTTGTGAATTGTTGTACGATCTGTTATCAACAGCGTTTTGCACCGAGCAGGATTGGGGTATCGTCACAGGTGTGCGCCCTGTTAAATTGCTTCGTCGTTTGGTGGCGGAAGAGGGGGAAGAGGCGGCACTTTCACATTTGCGCCGTCGTTTACATGTCAGCGATCACAAGTTGTCGTTGTGCCGTGAAACGTTGCGCGCAGAGGATCGCTTGTTGTCGCTTTCACGTCCTGAGTCGTTCAGTTTATACGTATCGATCCCGTTTTGCCCGTCGCGTTGTGATTATTGCTCGTTTGTGTCACAAACGGTAACGCGGGCGGCAAAACTTATTCCCGAATACGTTGAGCGGTTGACGGAAGAGATCGCCCATACCGGCGCGCTTGCCAAAGCACTTGGCCTGCGTTTGGAAACGGTATATTTCGGTGGCGGCACACCGACCACGTTGACAGCCGAACAGTTGCATCGCCTGACCGAGGCGGTGGAATCGGCGTTTGATCTTTCTACCGTGCGTGAATACACCGTGGAGGCGGGACGACCCGATACCGTTACGGCGGATAAATTGCGAGTGCTTAAAGCGGACGGCGTGACGCGCATCAGCATTAACCCGCAAACGCTGAGTGATGAGGTGTTGCAAGCCATTGGGCGCAAACATACCGTTGCGCAATTTTACGATGCCTTTTCGCTTGCACGCCAATGCGGGCATACCAATATCAATACCGATTTGATCGCGGGTTTGCCACACGATACGTATGATGGGTTTTGCCGTACGTTAGAGGACATTACGGCACTCGCGCCTGAAAGTGTAACCGTTCACACACTTTCCATGAAACGTGCGGCGAATCTCACCTTGCAAAAGCGAGCGGATTATCGCATAGCGGACGATGCGGTGCGTATGGTGCGCTTTACAGCCGAACATCTGCCGCAACACACGTACCACCCGTATTATTTATACCGTCAAAGTCGCACGGTCGGCAACCAAGAAAACGTTGGATGGGCTCGTGACGGCTTTGAAGGGCTGTACAACGTGTATATCATGGATGAAACGCACACCATTTTGGGCTGCGGTGCCGGCGCGGTCTCCAAGCTAAAACTGCCGGGCACCGAGTATTTGGAACGCATTTTCAATTACAAATTTCCGTATGAATATAATAGCGGACTTTCGGAAATGCTTAGCCGAAAGGATACCGTGAAAGAATTCTACGAAAGGATACGCTTATGAACCGCTTTTTTGACGAACGTCTTTTACACGTGTCGGAGATAAACGCACGCGTTGCGGAAGATCCGCATGCGTTTATTGCGGCGGAGGAGCAACGCTACCGTGAAAATGTGCATCGGGTAGCCGAACATTTGGCGGATACGATGCACGGTCGTTGTTTGGTGATGTTGTCCGGTCCGTCGTCAGCCGGCAAGACCACCACCGCCAACAATTTAAAACGCGAGTTGGAAGAAAAAGGACGTCAGGCCAGCATTGTGTCGCTGGATGACTTTTACCGTGGCTACGGCAAAGCCCCGCAATTGCCCGACGGCAGTTTTGATTATGAGGCGATCGAAGCGCTGGATCTGCCGCAACTGCAAACGTGCATGAAAGAACTGTTGTGTGATGGTGTGACGCAGTTGCCGCGATTTGATTTTAACGCTCACGAACCTGCTCCCGAAAAACACGAACTGCGTATTGCGGATAATTCGGTGGTGATCTTTGAGGGTATCCATGCGCTCAACCCTTTGTTGGAAGAGCACGTTCCGCACGGCAACGTGTTCAAACTGTTTATCAACGTGATGTCACGCGTGTACGAAGAAAATGAGGAAACGCTGCTCGCGCGCCGTGATTTGCGGCTGTGCCGTCGCATGTTGCGCGATTATCAGTTCCGCAACAGTTCCATCGAAAACACATTGGATATGTGGCGCCAGGTGGTGCGCGGCGAGAATTTATATATGTTCCCGTTCGTGGAAACAGCAAATGCCGTGTTTGATACTACTCACGCTTATGAATCGTGTATGATCGGACCGCGTCTGTTGCCAATTTTGCGTGACGTGCCGACCGACAGCCGACATGCTGAGGCGATCGGACATTTGATTACGGCGTTGTCGCGGTTTGCACCACTTCCCGAAGAATGGTTGCCGTCGGATGCGTTGCTTCGAGAATTTGTCGGTCCGCAATAAGTTATGGTTGAGTTTTGGGTCAAAACTCTTTATAATGAAAGTAGAAAACACATTTTAATCAAGGAGCGATGAAATATGGCTATGTTGGAAGATGTTGTTTCCCGCGTGAAAGACGTGGCAGAAACCGCCGGCCGTAAAACCGGCGAATTGGTGGAACTCGGTAAAACCAAATTAAAGATCGCCGACCTGCGTCGTGAGATCGCCGCGGCATGCGAAGGACTCGGTCGTTTGGTATATGACAGCAGTGTGTCCGGCGAAAGCATTGACGATATGGTAGAGGCCTGTGTGGCACATATTGGCGAGCTTACCGCACAAAAAGAAGCGTTGGAAGAAAAAATATTGGAAAGCAAAAACGTAGTGCGTTGCACCGCTTGCGGCGTACTCAACGAAAACACGGCGCTGTTTTGTAACCAGTGCGGTGCCAAATTAGATTGATATGGTAACACGTATCCAAGAAGCGGCGGCGGCCGTCCGCCGCAAGCTTTCTGACTGTTCGTTACCGCGTGTGGCGTTGGTGCTCGGCTCAGGCCTCGGCTATTTAGCGGATGAGTTGACCGATGCCGTGCATATTTCGTATGGGGATATCCCGCATTTTCCGGTATCTACCGTGGCTTCGCACGCCGGCTGTTTAGTAGCGGGCAAGCTCAATGGGGTGCCGCTTTTCGTGCTGTCCGGTCGTACGCATTATTACGAAGGGTACAGCTTTGATACCGTGACGTTTTACGTGCGTGTGTTGCACGCTCTCGGTGTCAAAACGCTGATCTTGACCAATGCGGCGGGCGGCGTTAATACCGCGTTTTCGGTAGGCGAACTGGTGCTGATTACCGACCATATCAAACTGTGTGCCGACAGTCCTGCCAGAGGCGCGGCGGACGAGCGACTCGGTGCGCGGTTCTTTGATATGACACACACTTACACGCCTGCTTTGCAGCAAATAGCGCGCGAAGCGGCGGCCGAGCAAGGGGTTGCCTTGCACGAAGGTGTTTACTTTTACATGGGCGGCCCGCAATTTGAAACACCGGCGGAGATCCGTATGATCCGTGCACTCGGTGGTGATGCGGTGGGAATGTCGACCGTCCCGGAAGCGATCATCGCCGCGCAATGCGGCTTGCAACTTCTCGGTATTTCCTGCATCACTAACATGGCGGCAGGCATCGTTCCCGACACCCAAGTCAGCGATGACGAGGTGGTGGTCGCGGCGGCGAACGCTTCGCGGATGTTTGGTGATTTGATGAAAGCAATCGTAGCAAAGGCGGCGAACGAAGCATGATTTTTGAAAACGTGGCGGTGCTCAAAGCGGACGGTACGTACTTGCCGTGCGCATTTGTCGGCGTGCGTGATAACCGTATTGTTTACGTTGGCGAAGCCGCACCGACGGAAGATTTTGGGGAAGCCGTTGACGGACGTGATCGCTTACTGGTGCCCGGTCTTACCAATGCACACACACACGTGGCGATGACGTTGCTTCGTGGCTATGGGGAAGACCTGCCGTTGCAGTCATGGCTGTTTGATCGTATTTTTCCGTTTGAGGACAAGTTGTCGGCGGAGGCGGTATACTGGGGCAGTATGCTCGGTGTGGCAGAAATGCTGATGACCGGTACCACCTCGTTCACCGACATGTATTATTTTTGTGAAGATACCGTCAGAGCGGTGGCGGAGAGCGGCATTAAAGCGAATATCGGTCGTGGTATTTCCTGCTTTGATCCGTCTAAGTCGTTTCGCGATCTGCCGGCCTATGCGGAAACCCAAGCGCTCATTCGGGATTATCACGGCGCATGTGACGGTCGCTTGCTTATCGACGTAGCGCCGCATGCCGAATATACCACTCGTCCCGATATTTTGGAGGATGCGGCAAAGTTGGCGGCAACGCATAATCTGCGTATGCATATTCACGTGTCGGAAACGGCAAGCGAACATCGCGAATGTGTCGGCCGTCACGGCAAAACGCCGACTCGGTTACTGGAACAAGTCGGTATGTTGTCACGTCCGATCACCGTTGCACACGGTGTCTTTTTAACCGATGATGATGTGATGTGCTTATCTGACCACGGTGCAACGTTGGCACACTGTGCCAAGAGTAATTTGAAACTCGGCAGTGGTATGGCGCCGATCGTTAAATACGGTAACATGGGCCTGTCGGTTGCCATAGGCACCGATTCTGCCGCCAGCAATAATGCGCTGGATATGTGGGACGAGATGCGTGTGGCTGCGTTAATGGCTAAAGGGCTTGATCGTGATGCCGGTGTGATGCCGGCTTCGCAGATGCTGTACTTGGGCACGCGCGCGGGCGCGTTGTCGCAAGGACGTGACGATTGCGGTGACATTGCCGAAGGGTTCCGCGCGGATCTCGTTATGCTGGATCGACGCGATATCGGTCTGTGTCCGACACATGCCCCGCTGTCGAATGTCCTGTACGGCGCAGGGAGCCGAGCGGTGTGCATGACGATGGTTGACGGGCGCGTTGTTTACCGAAGCGGGGAGTTTAAAACGCTGGATATTGAGCGTGTTCGTTATGAGGTTTCGCGTGCGGTAAATCGCATTTTAGCACAATAACGGCTCTGATTTTTGGTGTTTTGCACCAAAAATGTCGTAATTTTTTATTGTTTTTGTTGAATTTTTAGGTTCTGCTCGAAATTTTTGGAAAATCCCTTGCAAAAGCATTGGGAATGGGATAAAATAGTGAGGTAAACTTGATTCTATGCGGAAGCAATCCGTTGGAATATAAAATTGTTGGAGGTTATTTGTCATGAACAAGGTTGAGTTAGTCGCTTCTGTTGCTGAAAAAGCTGCTCTGTCCAAGAAAGACGCTGAAAAAGCTGTTGCCGCTGTTCTCGAGTCCGTGAAAGAGGCGCTCGCGAAAGGCGAGAAAGTTCAGTTGGTTGGTTTTGGTACTTTCG
>JAZOQQ010000092.1:0-4737 GCA_045656165.1 Acutalibacteraceae bacterium | reverse complement strand
CACCTTCACGATTACGTTACCATCCGCCGTAAACGCAACGGCAAGCACCGCGTCGGTTTCCCCTTCCATCACGATCTCCGATCCCGACATGGTCTGTATCTGCGATGTACCGTCTACCGTATACGTATAGACAATATCCGTGTACCGCCCTGCCGCCAACGCATCAATCGAAATGCTGTACACCTTGCCGCCCTCGGCCGCTAAGGAACAATCTTGACCGGCGATCGTTACGGCTGTGAGCACCGCACCGTCGGGTAACTGCAACGTTAACCCAACCGTGTGTCCGCTTTGCACGCGACTTTCTTCGTTAAACGCCGCACCTTCCGCGCTGACACCCGTTGTAAGCAACGTCAGCATCATAAGCAGCGCCAGCAGGACCGCTACTGTCTTTTTCATGTGGAATGCCTCCTTGTCGGGATCATACTGATGTTAGAATACCACATTTTTTGCAAAATGTAAACGCATCTGCAAGATTTTTCCCTTTCCCTCTTGCTTTTTATGCCTTTTTAGCGTATACTATATAAAAAGTGTCCCATTTGGGACACTTTAATGGGAAAGGAGGATGCTCACGTGTCAAAAACATCGTTATCGGCATTTTTTCTGTTTCACGGGCTGGATGCCGCCGCCGAGCAGGCGATTGCCGATCGTTTGGAACCGACCGTGTGCTACCGCCGTGGTCAAGCAGTCTACGGCGCACACCGCTTCCGTCGGGCGATCGGGTTGATTGAAAGCGGCTGTGTGATAGTGCGTTCCGTCAACGATCGTGTCGTGATTAACCGACTGTCTGCGGGTGATATGTTCGGCGTGGCCGCCTTGTTTGACGAGAATGCCGACGATTACGTGACCGAGATCATCGCCGACAGCGACACGCGCATCCGCTTTATCCCGCAAGCGTTGATGACACAATTGCTTACCGAATGGCCGATAGTCGCGGAAAACTATATTCGCTTTTTATCCGGTCGTATTCGGTTTTTAAACCGCAAGTTATCGGCGCTGACCGTCGGCGACACCGAAAGTCGCCTTTACCACTACTTGCTCACCCGTCAGGATGAACAAGGCAACGTCCATTTATCCGGCACCATGACCGAGCTGGCACACGCGCTTAACATGGGGCGCTCCAGTTTATATCGTGCTTTGGATACCCTCACGCAAGAGGGGCTTTTGGAAAAGAGCGGTAGTTCCTACCGTATTCAGAAAGAAGGATTACTATGAAAAAACTGTTTGCACTCACACTCGCTATGTTGCTGATCCTCGCGTTTGTCGCGGGTTGCGCCCCCGAAAACGGCGATCAACAAACGCCGCCCGCCGCGAAAACGGAAGTCAAGGTCGGTGTCATCAAAGGCCCCACCGGCATCGGCATGGTCAATCTGATGAAACAAGATGAAGCCGGCACAACCACCAACGATTACACCTTCACCGTCGGCTCCGCACCCGATGAGATCGGCACCAAACTTGCCGCAGCAGGCGGTTTGGATATTGCGGCCGTACCCACCAACATGGCATCGGCGTTGTACCAAAAAACAGGTGGTAACGTTAAGTTACTGGCGGTCAACACGCTGGGCGTTTTGTATATGTTGGAAAACGGCAGCAGCATTCAATCGGTAAAAGATCTCAAAGGCAAGACCATTTATTCCACCGGTAAAGGTGCCAATCCGGAATACATTTTGCGCTACGTGTTATCCCAAAACGGCATTGATCCCGATAAAGACGTCACGCTGGAATTCATTGAGCAAAACGAAGAACTCAATAAAAAAATGATCACCGGTGCCGTCAATATCGCCATGGTTCCCGAACCGAACGTATCAGCCATCACCGCGCAAAACAAAGACGTGCGCGTGGCGCTTTCCATGAACACCGAATGGGAAAGCGTGGCCGACGAAAACAGCAAACTCATGATGGGCTGTGTCGCGGTACGCAAGGAATTCTTGGAAGCGCACAAAGACGCTGTTGACGCGTTCTTGACCGAGTATAAAGCGTCTATCGAAAAGGCCGCCGATATCGAAGCGACCGCCGCGCTGTGCGAATCCTACGGTATTATCCCGAAAGCTCCCATTGCCAAAAAAGCGATCCCGAACTGCCAGCTGACATTCGTAGCCGGTGCCGATATGAAAGCACAAATTGCCGGTTACTATAACGTGTTATTCTCCTATAACCCCAAAGCCATCGGCGGCAAACTGCCGGATGATGCGTTCTATTATGTGGGCTAAAAAACTATTCAAGGGGCTCGCAGTAGCGGCCTTTTGGATCGGAATTTGGTGGATCATCGCCGCGCTGGTACGGCAAGAGATCCTCATTCCCACCCCGCTTGCGGTTGTTAAAACCGTATGCTCACTTGTGCAGACTCTCGCCTTTTGGAAAGCGGTGATGTTCACCTTGATGCGTATTTGCATCGGGTTTGTCGCCGCCTTGGCGATCGGCTCGGTGTTAGCGGTTCTTACCACGCGTTTTTCGCCTGTGCGTGCCTTGTTCGCGCCTCTGTTGCAGATGGTACGTGCCGCACCTGTTGCCTCGTTTATCATCTTGGCACTTGTATGGATTCCCGATGATATTACCCCCGCATTCATTGCCTTTTTAATGGTGTTGCCCATCGTGTGGGTCAACGTAGAAGAAGGGATCCGACGCACCCCCAAACCGTTGTTGGAAATGGCCGCCCTTTACCGTGTCGGGCGCTTACGGACATTCCAAAAACTCTATCTGCCGTCTGTGCGTCCGTTTTTCTTAACGGCGTGCGTTAACGGACTGGGCTTTGCTTGGAAATCCGGCGTTGCGGCCGAGGTCATCTGCTCACCGCGTTTTGCAATCGGCAGTCGCCTGCAAGATGCCAAAATTTATTTAGAAACCCCCGAAGTGTTCGCGTGGACGGCGGTAGTGATCGTGTTAAGTATTCTGCTTGAAAAACTGTTGCTGAAAGTCACCGCCCCCGCACGAAAGGAGGTGCCGTATGCTGAAACTTGAAAACGTTTCGTTCGCTTACGACACCACCCCTGTCATTACGGATTGTTCACTCCGCGTTGAACGCGGGCAGGCCGTGTGCCTGTTCGGACCGTCAGGTTGCGGCAAAACCACGTTACTTCGCCTGATCGCCGGCTTAGAATCCGCCGACAACGGCCGCATTGAGCGTCCGGATCGCATCGCCATGGTGTTTCAGGAAAACCGGTTGGCACCGTGGCTGACGGTGCGGGAAAATCTGCAACTGGTAACCGACGATAAAGCCGCCATCACCGCGGCGCTGGAAGCGGTATCGTTACACGAGGATGCCGACCGTTATCCGTCGGAACTCAGCGGCGGTATGCAGCGACGCGTTGCGTTGGCACGCGCACTCGCTTACGGCGGTGACCTCTTGGTTCTTGACGAACCGTTCAACGGTCTTGACGATGCCCTCAAAGCGCAGATCGCCTCAGCGTTGCGCAAACGCTTTGTCGATGCACCGATGGTGTTGGTCACACATTCTTTAGAAGAAGCCGCGCTCTTCGAAGCGACGGTCATCGAAACGCCCTGCTGTTGACAGCGGGGCGTTTTATCTGTTATAGTAGTGGTGTATACGCAAAAGGAGGCCGCTTCATGAAACAAGATGCTTTTTCCGCCGGCGTGGAGCCGGGCGGTTTATATGCTATCGGCGAAATCAAACTGCTCATTTGTTATATGCTCCTCGGCGCAGGCGAACCCATGTGCCGCCGTGATATTTTAGACATTGTGTGCGGTGGCGGTATGGCGAACTTCTTTGACGCCAGCGCCGCCATTGAGGAGTTGGTGCAACTCGGTAACCTGATCGAACACGAAGACGATACCGTATCGGTCACCGACATCGGCGAGCACGCCACCGAAACGCTGGCAGACAAACTCCCCTACACCCTGCGCGAGCGCTCGGTACAAGCGGCATTACGTTTGTTATCGCGCCGCCGCAACGAACAGGAAAATCAAGTAGAGATTGCCAAAACCGAAAACGGCTACACCGTCACCTGCACGGTAGGCGGCGGTAAGGCGCCGCTTTTGTCATTCACGTTATTGGTTGCAGACGACCGTCAGGCAGAACTGGTGCGCGAACAGTTTTTGCGCGATCCGCTGCTGTTATATCAAAGCACCATTGCCATTCTCACGGGCGGAGCACGCACGGAATCGACCGACCGTATCGTAATTGATCTGAAGTAAGGTGAACGTATGAGCCACACCGTTTTGATCGTGGATGATGAAATGCGCATGCGCCGCGTCATTGCGGATTATTTGCACACGAAAGGGTATCAGACAATAGAAGCCGCCGACGGTGTGGAAGCGTTGGCGTGCTTTCGCGCGCATCATCCCGACTTGGTCATCTTGGACGTTATGATGCCGCGTATGGACGGCTGGGAAGTGTGCCGCGAAATTCGCCGCACCCACCAAACGCCCATCATTATGCTGACGGCTCGTTCGGAAGAAGCGGACGAATTACAGGGTTTTGAACTGGGCGCCGACGAGTACGTGGCAAAGCCCTTTAGTTTAAAAATCCTATCCGCGCGTATTGAAGCCATTCTGCGTCGCGGCGGCGACGTGAAATCCGCCGCATTTCTGGAGGTGAATGCCCTCGCACGCGAGGTCAAAGTCAGCGGCACCGCCGTTCCGTTAACCTACACGGAATTTGAACTGCTGAATTATCTCATCACCAACAAAGGCATCGCCTTGTCGCGCGACCGCATTCTGAACAGCGTGTGGCAATACGACTATGACGGCGACGCGCGCACCGTGGATACGCACATCAAAAAA
>JAZOQQ010000091.1:0-6969 GCA_045656165.1 Acutalibacteraceae bacterium | reverse complement strand
AGTCCATGGTTCCGGTATGTTCACCCGCGGTCAAACGCAGGTGCTCACCACCGTCACCCTCGGCAACGCTGACGACGCGCAGTTGCTTGACGGTTTGGATGACGAAACCGAAAAACGCTATATGCACCACTACAACTTCCCGTCCTACTCGGTCGGCGAAACCAAGCCCTCCCGCGGCCCCGGCCGTCGTGAGATCGGCCACGGTGCTTTGGCGGAACGTGCCTTGGTACCGGTGCTGCCGAGCAAAGAAGAGTTCCCCTACACCATGCGTTTGGTGTCGGAAGTTCTCTCCTCCAACGGTTCCACCTCGCAGGCCTCCATCTGCGGCTCCACGCTCGCGTTGATGGCTGCCGGCGTACCGATCAAAGCGCCTGTTGCGGGTATCTCCTGCGGTCTTGTTACCGAAGGCGACCGCTTCATGACCATGGTCGACATTCAGGGCCTCGAAGACTTCTTCGGTGATATGGACTTTAAAGTGGGCGGTACTCACAAGGGTATCACCGCTATCCAAATGGACCTGAAAGTACACGGTCTGACCCCCGCTATCATCAAAGAAGCGCTTGAGAAGACCTACAAAGCCCGTTTGTATATCTTGGACGAGATCATGCTCAAAGCCATTCCGGCCGTACGCGAAGAACTCTCGCCCTGGGCGCCGAAGATGCTTTCCACCAAGATCGACGTGGACAAGATCCGCGAAGTCATTGGTAAAGGTGGCTCGGTCATCCAGAAAATTCAGGCCGATTGCAACTGCGACATCACCATTGAGGAGGACGGTTCGGTATTCATCGCCGCCGTTAACACCGAAAATGCGAAGCAGGCACTCGCTATCATCGAAACCATTGCCAAAGATCCCGAAATCGGCGCGATCTACAAAGGCCGCGTAACTCGCTTGATGGCGTTCGGTGCGTTTGTGGAGATCGCCCCCGGCAAAGAGGGCCTTGTCCACATCAGCAAACTCGATGTCAAACGCGTTGAAAAAGTTGAAGACGTTGTCACCGTTGGTGACGAGATCATCGTCAAGGTTGTGGAGATTGATGAGCAGGGTCGCATCAACCTTTCCCGCCGCGATGCGTTGGTACAAGTAGAGGGTCTGACCGTCGAAGAATCCGACGAAGAACCCCGCCGTCCGGCTTCCCGTCAGGGTGGTTTCCGCCGCCGGGACTCCCGCCGCCGTGAAGACTAATTCCTAACAACATCGCCCGTCACACCAAAAAGGTGTGGCGGGCTTGTTTTTTTATCGCGATGTGGTATAATGAAAACGAAAGAAGGGATGATCGTGAAAAAACTATCCGCTTTAATGCTTATTGCCATACTGCTTGAATTACCTGTCGGCTGTGTTAAACAGGAAGAACCGAAACCGCCTGCACCGCCTCTGACAACCGCAGGAAACGGTGAGGAAACAACTGCCACGACGACCACAACAACCTCCACCACAACGACCACCACGACGGCCTCGTCGTTATCCAAGGCCGAGGCACAGAAAATTGCCGAAGCCAAGGTGGATCTATACTGGAAAACGTTAGCGTTCGGCGTGTGCTGTGACATGGAATATGCCGAGGGTGATATGTCGGGCTTTTTGAGCGGTGAACAACTTGAAAATTATCCTTACAACCAGTGGCGTATTACTTGTTGCCATAACGCGGCGGAAGTCAAGGCACATCTTCGCCACCACTTTGCCGATGGTTTAATTCATCAGCAGCCGGACAAAGATTTGTTCTATGACGATCAAAACAATTTTTACATCATGGTCCCTGCTCGTGGTTTTAACGGTCATCGCACAACCGTTAAAACATTCTCTGACACCCGTATCACCGCTATCTGCGAGGAATTGGAAATGGGTGAAGATGACATCGTCTGCGCCACCTACAACGTCACATTGGAAAAACAAAACGGCGAATTTATTTTAGTCAATATTCGGTAAACACTCAGCACCGTACAGTATGTACGGTGCTGTTTTTTATCCTTTTCGCACGTCACCGCGTTCAAAGCGTTTACGAAGTTTCTGCAACGCTTTTTTCTCAATGCGCGACACGTAAGAACGCGAAATTCCCAATTTGCGCGCGACGGTTCGTTGTGTCATCTCATCCCCGACAAGACCGTATCGCCAACATAAAATCTCTTTTTCACGGTCGGTTAGGGTTTCTTCCATATAGCGATACAACTTGGTTGCATTTATCTTTAAATCCAGATCCTCCAAAATGGTATCGTCCTGCGCGATCACATCCATCAACGTCAACGCGTGACCCTCTTTATCGGTTTCGATAGGTTCCATAAAGGATACGTCCTGTGCCGTTTTACGGTTAGCACGAAAATGCATCAAAATCTCGTTTTCCACGCAACGCGAGGCATAGGTCGCCAGTCGTACGCCCTTTTGGTAATCAAACGTGTTGATCGCTTTAATCAGCCCGATCGTACCGATGGAAATTAAATCATCCTGATCGCGCACCGTGCTGTAATATTTTTTGATAATATGCGCTACCAACCGCAAATTGTGTTCGATCAAACGATTACGCGCCACCATATCGCCTTTCTCGTGGAACGCCGCCAAACAAGCGTGCTCCTCCTCGGCGGATAACGGATGCGGGAACGAACCTGTGTTGACAACCTGCAACGCCATAAAGAAGATGCGCGATATTTGCCCAAACCATTCTAAAAACATAAAAAACCGCCCTTTCCCCACAGTATATGGGGAAAGGGCGTCTGTTTTGCTTGTCTTACACGTAAAGATCTAAATTAAATTTGGAAAGGCGGATATGCTGTCGGTCAACCGTGTACGAAATATACGCTTCGTTTCCGTATACTTTAACAAACGGATAAAAGCAACTGCTTTCCATATCTACCACCGCCACCGCTTTGCTGGCTGCTAAATTGTTTTGGTCAATGTAAGTAATACCAAAACCGTTGCGGTTTTTCGGCGCGTGAATCAGATACAACCGATTCTTGTAATATATAAAATCCGAACGCGACTGTGCATCTTTAATCAGCACGGGCGACGCCCACTTTTTACTGACAAGATCGTAACTGGTTAAAAAGCCCTGAGCACACGAAGTTTCCTGCCGTACAAAATAATATACTTTATTACCCAAGACGTAAACCGAATTTTCAAATTCGCTCTGGTTATCAAATGAGGGGGTTGCCACGTACTCCCACGTAATCAGATCGCGGCTTTTAATGATACAGTTAAACGCTCCCGCATAGGCACCCGTGTAATAATACGTCACGCCACCTTCCACACGCGTGGATGTTTTTTGCATAATACCAATGTCCGAAGACAGGGGCTTAAAGGATACGTTCGCCGCATACAACGCATGCTTAACACCGCTAACCGAAAAATCATTTGTAACGTTACCGGCTTTAAAGCGATTTACTTTAACAGGACCGAGCTTTTTCGTTTGCACGTTAAACACGCGATAAAAGCGATAATACTGCACAATGGTCGAGGCCGTCCACATAACGTAGATCTCATTATTGTTTTTTTGCATCAGAATGGTATCGTAAACACGAGTAATGGTTTCATCTCCGACCGTGGCGCCTACTTTTTGGACGGTCAAAATCTTCATGTTGGTCGGATCGTTTAGCGAACAATAGGCAAGCCGCGCTTCCTGATATTTGGGATCTTCGGCCGCAGAACCCGTATTGGCATAATATGTCATATACACCGTATCGCCAATGACTGTAAAGGTGGATACGTGTACCATCTTATCCGTCGATCCGCCATTGCGCTCACAATACGCAATATTTTTTTCAAAATCTGCGATCTGATTCTCGTCAATCTCGGCAGCGCATTGCTCACCGAGCGCAATTGCCCGCGCATCATTTAATGGGTTAACAGAACCGACAGCCCCTTTGATGGGCTTTGAGGATTTGGACGGGGTCACGTCATCGGCAAAAATGTCATCGGTGAACACACCGTCGGTTCTGACGGGTGGCGTAGTAGACGTTGACGTCGGTTTACTCGTGCTTGATGTCGACAGACTATCCCCCTGTTGTGTAGCGCTTGTCGACTCCTGCCCGCCCGATTCGTCCATAGTCGGTTGCGCGGTACACGCTGTCAACAACAGCATCAGCGCGACAGCAATCGACACGAGGCGTTTGCAGATCTTCATGTTGTTCCCTCCGTTCGAAATACCAAGAAACGTCCGCACACATAATTGAGCGCGATCATCAGCGGGGTCATCAGGCATTTGAGCAACAAGCCGTCCACGCCAAACAGCGGCACGTCCCAGCCAATCCAAACCAATAGCGGTACCAGCACAATCTCCAAAAGTCCTACTGCCAAACGCGTGGAAAAGAACGTTATCAACTCTCGTATCACACAACGAGCCGTGCGTTCTTGACTTTTGAATACTAACCATTTATTGACGGTAAAGGAGAAGGAAACCGCCACGATCCACGAAACCACACCCGCAATCAGCGTGGTCCACTTGGCCGACAACACCTCGCCTTGCAACAACTCACAAAGTGTATAGGTTCCCCAACTGACAGCCGTCGTCATCAAACTCCAAAAGAGATAATGTGCCGCTTGCACGACATGTTTTCCTTTACTCATAATGCCACATACTTCTCAAAATTAACTTTGGCGAGGCGAATATGCAGTCGCGACACCGTGTATGCCACGTACAACTCTTCACCGTACACCTGTGTAAACGGATAAAAACAACCGGATTTCATATCCGCCACCAACAACGGTGTGCTTTTGGTCAAGTCGTCGGTATCCACGCGCACAATACCGACACCACGTCGATCCTTTGGCGCGTGCATCAAATACAATACGTCACGGTACATAAAGAAAACCGACCGCGACTGATCGTCCGCAATCAAAAATGGTGGTGCCCACTCCCCGGTTTTCAAATCGTAGTAGGTAAGAAAACCTTGCAAACACTCATCCTGCCGTGCAAAGTAATACACTTTATCATTGAGCACGTAGGTTGCGTTCTCCCAAAGGGAATTGTTGGGAAAATCCGGCGATGCCACATACTCCCAGGTCACAAAATCCGCACTTTTCGCAATCGCGGTAAAGTTTCCTGAGTAAATACCGGTATAATAGTAGGTCGTCCCGTCCTCGACACGTTTGGTAATCCCTTGCATAATACCGATATCTGCAAACATCCGCCGTTGTGCAATGCCATTCGCGTGCAAAGCGTGACGAATACCGCTCATCGAAAAATCGTTGATCACATCGCCCACTTTAAAGCGATTGACACGAATGGGCGACACCGTGGCGGTCGCAATGTCATACACACAATAGAACCGGTAATACTGTGTCGTTTTGGCGGTCCACATAACGTATATCTCGCGCTCGTCTTTGTGCATCAGGATGGTGTCGTATACCCCCGTCACCGTCTCGCCGTCGATGGTATCTCCCGCTTTTTGGAGTTCCACCACCGTCAGATCCGCAGGATCGTCCACGGGGCAAAACGCGAGCCGCGCACCTTGACAAGCCGGCGTTTCACCGTCGGTCTCGGTATTGGCATAGTAGGTCATATAAATCATCCCGTTGATGATGGTGAAGGTCGGCACGTGTACCATCTTGTCGGGTGACGTCTCTCCGTTTCGCTCACAATACGCGGCACTGCGCTCAAAGTCTCCAATAAAACCGGCCGTTAACTCCTCGGCAAACTTCTCGCCCAACGCACGAGCAGGAATAGAATCGTTCGGACGTAAAAAACCGCTATATGCCGCAATCGGCACATGGGGCAGGTCACTTATCACCGCGTCGGTCGGCAAATCAGCAGTAAAAACACCGCTGACAGGTTCCTCGAATCGGATTTGGCGTTTCATATATCGTCACCCTCGTTTCCTCTTGAAACTTCTTGCTTGTATTATAAGATAAAAAGCGCTATAATAAAAGTAAAATATCGCTCTTTTACAGTCAAAATTAGCTTTTTGGTTGTGCATAAAAGGAGAATCGTTGTGAAAGTCTTTCATGAGTACCATACCGAACCGTGGATACGGCGCAATGATCGTATTGACTATGCACCGCATTTGCATCAAGAACTGGAAATTATCACGTTGTTCAGCGGCGATGCCGTCGCCGTTATCAACGGCACAGAATATCCCTTCACGGCGGGTGATACCGTTATCGTTTTCCCCAATACCGTGCACAGTTATCGCGGCGGTGTTTGTCCGGATGTCGGTAAATATATTTTTCATCCGGATATGCTGACGGATTTAAAAGCGATATTCGGCGGCAAGATTCCGCGTCTGCCGATCGTATACGGCGGCACAGCCGCCGCTCAACAAATCCACCGTGTGGCCGCCGCCATTGCGGAAGAATATCCCACGGCATCCGCACTCGTCCGCAAGGCATATTTGGCACTACTTGCCGGAAAAATTCTGGAATCTTGTGAACTCGAAAATATGGTATACACCAACCACAACACCTTGGATCTCATTTTGCATTATTGCCGTGAACATTATCGTTCAGATCTGTCGCTGGCCACGCTATCGCGTGAACTGAACATTAGCCAAAGTCATCTCTCGCACGTGTTTTCCTCAAAAATTAAAATGGATTTTCGTACGTACTTAAATACGTTGCGCCTGAATCACGCATACGACTTGTTGTCCGGCACCGACCTATCCATGACAGAAATTGCCGAACAGTGCGGTTTTACTTGCTTACGCACCTTTGACCGCACGTTTCGCGAACAAAACGGGCTCTCGCCCTCGGCATATCGTAAGCAGTATCACCACACATAAGGAAAACGCCTGTTGCACGACAACAGGCGTTTTGTTTTACGATTGCACCGCCGAAGCATAATCTAAATCAGCAATAGCTTTGGCATTGATTTCTTCGGGGCTTTTATATGTCGGCACCAAACGTTTCATGGTAGCCACAATTTTTTCTTTGGAATCCGTCGCCAGGGCCGCGTCAAGTTCACGCAATTTTTCGCGCAACTGGGTAATCGTGATTGGCGATTTCTGGTGCTCGATGTAGATCTTCTGGTTCTCCGTCATGGTCAGATCTTC